>JBBQEE010000085.1:0-4703 GCA_038320375.1 Candidatus Nanopelagicales bacterium | reverse complement strand
AGCAACAATTAAATCCTCTTCAGAGTTCTATGCCGATACTCTCGACCAAGGACCATTTGGGTCTAAAATCCCAATTACTGGTGTACTCGGCGATCAACATGCAGCAATGGTCGGACAGGCATGTTTTGAAAAAGGGAGTTCCAAGACAACTTACGGCACTGGAAACTTTGCTTTACTAAACACTGGCCATGAAATAATTCGATCAAAACACGGATTACTTAGCACTGTCTGCTTTAAATTTGGTGATCGGCCCGCAGTTTACGCTCTTGAAGGTTCGGTGGCGGTAACTGGTTCCGCAATTCAGTGGCTTCGAGATCAACTTGGAATAATTTCTAGTGCTTCAGAAATTGATGAACTTGCCGCCTCAGTTACTGATACTGCAGGTGTATTTTTTGTTCCAGCTTTCTCTGGTTTATTTGCACCTTATTGGCGAAGTGATGCACGTGGCGTAATTGTTGGATTAACGCGCGCAACAACTAAAGCACATCTGGCACGAGCAACGCTGGAAGCAATTTGTTATCAAACTTTAGAAATTATTGAGGCAATGGTCGCCGATAGCGGTGTTGAAATAATTGAGATGCGTGTTGATGGTGGTGCAACGGCTAGTGCACTATGTATGCAAATTCAGGCAGATGTATTGGGCATCGATATTGTGAAACCACTGATCACCGAGACCACCGCCCTCGGCGCAGCTTATGCCGCAGGTCTTGCCATAGGTTTATGGAATTCTCCAGAAACTGTGCAGGGACAATGGCGAGAAGAAAAGCGTTGGCACTCCACCACAACTGAGGATCAACGCATAGTTGGAGTAACCCAATGGAAGCGCGCAGTTTCGCGCACACTCAATTGGGTAACTAACCCTTAGAGTTACCTATTATGAGTTTGAGTAAAAAACTATCTGCCGGAGTCACACGAACCAATCTGGAAATGTCAGATGGGCGAACCATTCGCTATTACGACTCTCAGAGCCAAACACGTATTGCCAAAGATCAACGGCCGCAGGAAGAACAGCCCGGTATAGGTGAACTTCGACTTGATCCACTTTTAAATGAATGGGTGGTTATGGCCGATCATCGTCAAGGTCGAGTCTTCTTACCTCCAAAAGAACTCTGCCCACTCTGTCCAACGAGCGGTGAATTATTAACTGAAATTCCAGATTCAAAATATGAGGTAGTTGTTTTTGATAACCGTTCTCCATCGCTACGTAAGCCTGATGGCGATTGGGCCGCACCTGACATGGTTGGCCCGGAAACCGACGCTGGTACTGCGGCTGGAAAATGTGAAGTTATTTGTTTCACCGATAACCACGGCGGATCATTCGGTGAATTAACTCCGCAACGGGTTCGCGTATTACTTGAAGCTTGGATTGATCGTGTCGCTGAGTTATCTAATGAACCTTACATTCATCACATTGCACCATTTGAAAACCGTGGTGAAGAAGTTGGCGTAACTCTATTTCATCCACACGGACAGATTTATGCTTACTCTTATTTGCCCGCAAGAGTTCAGAAAATGCTTGCGGTAGCTCAAAAATATAAAGAAGAAACTAATGGAATTCTCTTTGATGACATTCTTGCTCGCGAACTTAAAGATCAAGTTCGTATTGTTGCAAAGAATGACCATTGGGTTGCTTTTGTTCCTTACGCGGCTCGTTATCCATTCGAAATTCACGTGGCACCGCTTAGCCCTGTTCCAGATCTAGCGGCTCTAACTCCAGAACAAGCTGACGCGTTCCCAGCGATTTCACTTGAAGTAATGCGTCGCTTAGATGGCGTCTTTGGAATTGCAATGGCCTACATCGCCACTTGGCATCAAGCACCAGTTCGTGAGGGTCGTGATTTATTGCGCCTGCACTGGCAAATAACAAGTGTGCGTCGGGCACCCGGAAAATTAAAATACTTAGCAGGCAGCGAATCGGCGATGGGTGCATTCATTATGGATCTCAAGCCAGAGCAATCTGCTGGTCAACTTCGCGATGTCACTCTCTAATACCTTTACCTCACTTTTTGGACGCTCTCCAGAAGTTATTTGTGAAGCACCGGGTCGCGTAAATCTAATCGGTGAACATGTTGATTATTGCGATGGGTTTGTCATGCCCTTTGCTATTAGTGATCGAACATTTGCTGCGATCGCTCGCCGTAGTGATCGAAAAATAAGAATCGCATCAGTGCAGCGAAAGAATGAAATTTATGAATCTTCAATTGATGACTTAGAACCAACAACTGCCGGTAAATGGGAGAAATACGTGCTTGGCGTTATTTGGGCATTTGGAGAAAAAATCAACACTGGATTAGATATTGCAATAGATGGACATGTAGCACTCGGTGCTGGCTTATCTTCGTCGGCGGCACTCGAATGTAGCGTTGCTGTTGGTTTAAATGAAATTTTTGAAAGTAACTTTATGCTTCCCGAGTTGGCGCGGCTTGCGCAACGTGCCGAAAATGATTTCGTGGGAATGCCCTGTGGAATTATGGATCAATCAGTCTCGCTCATGGCTGAAAGCGGAAGTGCGCTACTTCTAGATTGTCGGGATTTAAGTACAGAACTTATTCCACTAGATCTCGCTAAATCTGGACTAGAACTTTTAATTATTGACACTCGCGCCCATCACGCACTTGTCGATGGTGGGTACGCCGAACGACGCGCATCCTGCGAATCAGCTGCTGCTAAATTAGAAATAAAAGCCTTGCGGGACTGCACCGTTACAGAATTAATGGAGTCGAAATCAAAGTTAACTGAACTTGAATTTAAACGTGCTCAACATATTGTTAATGACATAGTGCGAGTTCACCAAACTGTGAATCATCTGAAGCAGAACGACTTTAAATCTGTCGGTGAAATTCTGACGCAATCCCATGCGTCGCTCCGTGATTTATTTGAAATTTCCTGTCCTGAATTAGATTTGGCTGTAGATACCGCCTTAGCTAACAAATCACTTGGTGGGCGCATGATTGGTGGCGGTTTTGGAGGTAGCGCTATAGCGCTTTTTAAAGTCGAAGACGTGGCAGAGGCCAAGATTGCGGTTGAGAAAGCCTTTGCAGAATCCGGATTTAAAAAACCTAGATTCTTCACATCGCTACCTAGTGCCGGTGCCAGCGTCACTCGACTTTAATTTACTTATACGGCTGGAGCTGATCCAAGCGTAACTTTATAAGTTTTACTTGAACCATCGGGCAAGGTCATCACAACGGTGATCACTGCACCGGGGGCATAAGAACGAATTTTCACAATAGCGGCATCACGGTTAGTTATTTTCACTCCATCGATAGAAGTGATGATCGAACCAACTAATACTCCAGCCTTCTGTGCACCCTCATTTAGAGTTAAAGAGAGAATCTTTGCCTGCGTATCAGAATTTACATCGTCAAAGACAACGCCCATTACAGGTCGAGTTGATTTTCCAGTCGCAATTATTTCATCGATAACACGCTTGGCTTCATTGATAGGAATTGAGAATCCAAGACCGATACTTCCGCTTGCGCCTCCAGATGTCAGCGTTGCAATTGCCGAGTTAACTCCAATAATTCTTCCCTGCGTATCTACCAAAGCTCCGCCCGAATTTCCCGGATTAATTGCGGCATCAGTTTGAATTGCATTTACATAAGATGTTGAGTCACTTGAACCGGCAGTTACTGGGCGATTAAGTGCTGAAATAATTCCTTGAGTGACTGTATTTGCCAACCCAAGAGGCGAACCAATTGCTAAGACTTCATCTCCAACACTTAACTTAGAGGAGTCTCCAAGCGTGATTACACGGAGATTACCTTTTCTAATCTTAATTACAGCAACGTCATAAAGACGATCTCGACCAACAATTGTCGCTGGAATAACTTCACCATCTGAAAGTTCTACTTTAATAGTTCCAGAAGTCGCAGCGTCTTCAATAACGTGGTTATTTGTAATGATAAAACTTTCACTTGAAGTACTTTGATAAATTGAACCTGAACCAGTTCCACCACCAGAAGCTGTGGTTACAGAAATTGAAACGACAGATGGGGTTACCAGTGCGGAAATTGATTTTGCATTTATTGAGTTGCTACCAATTTCTAGCGCAGTTTTTCCCGTTGGGCATGCTCCATTTTTCGCAAGAGTTAATATCTGTGTGCGGTTATCCGCACATGCGACCACGCTTCCAACAGTCGGGCCAGTTGCCGCATTTGCGATTGTGCCGGCGACTATTGCGCCAACGATAAATCCAAGGGTCACTTTAAAGCGAGTCTTAGTTATGTTCATAAGTGAATAATCCTTTACTGTTCTTAGAGAATCCTGAGGCCTTGGTCTGAACTACCTAGGACTCTACGATCCAAGTACCTGATATTGCAACTTTTATCTTTGGTAGAGGAATATCTACAGGACCAGCGATAGCTTTTGCATCAGCAAAGGGGTCAAAAACAGCACCATGGCATGGGCATTGTAAATTCTTTGAGGCAGAATTAAATTGCACTGTACATCCCTGATGGGTGCAGACTGCCGAATATGCGAACACTCCAGATTTGGTACGAAAGAGAACTGCTGGGGTTCCCGCTTTAGAGGTAAACGTTTGATTTGCTCCTATTGCAAATTCAGCTTCCTTCACAATATTTTGTGGACCCAAATCAATCACAGCTCCATTACGTGAAAATACTTTACCTAAAACTGCAGCACCTGTTGCCAGCGCTGCAATTGAAGAGAGGCGAATAAATCCACGACGATTGAATGCAATA
>JBBQEE010000084.1:0-4709 GCA_038320375.1 Candidatus Nanopelagicales bacterium | reverse complement strand
CTATCAATCGATGAAGAATTTTTTATAATAATTAGAGTGCTTGGTTCTCATATAAGCATGTTCCTGAGTGATGTGACATGTGCCCTCGACTATGAAGTTGCTGCCGAATTTTTAGAGTTATGCGATTTAGATATGCCAGATGAAGAAGACGAACCACTTCCAGTTGGTCACCTAGATATTTTGGCCGACCTTGGAATGAATCACATGGAAATTTCTGCCTTGTGTGATGATGCTGAACTTTTTCCTGATGAACAACTCGAAGCGATCGCTAGTCGCCTAGGATTTGCTGAAGAATTTACTGAACTATTGGAGTTATAAGAATTTCTATTCAAACACCGCAATCTTTTATGGAAGAAGCAATTTCCATAGCCCGTAAAGCAACAATCACTGGCGATGTACCGGTCGGCGCTTTAGTTATTAGCTCTGAAGGCACAATAATCGGTAGAGGTTCAAATGAACGTGAAGCAAATAATGATCCAACTGCTCATGCCGAAATAGTTGCTATTCGTAACGCAACATCTCAAATTCAACAGCCTCGACTAGATGGTTGCACGCTAGTTGTAACTCTTGAACCTTGTGCAATGTGTGCTGGCGCAATTGCACAATCAAGAATTTCAAACTTGATATTTGGTGCTTGGGATCAGAAGGCAGGGGCAGTCGGGTCAGTTTGGGATGTACTTCGTGACCCGAGATCAATTTATAAAGTAGAGGTAACAGCAGGAATTATGGAAAATGAGTGCGCGAAACTATTGACTGATTTTTTTGAAGATCAGAGGTAGTTTTAAACAAGCAACTCATACGATGGATTTAATATCGTAAGTGCGCCTTCTTCTTCTCCAACCATTCCTTCAGCACGAATCTGTGAACCAACTTCCAAGCCTGCAATCTCGCGGCGGCCCAAGAATTGCAGTGTTACTCCACCAGTTTGATCCCAAACTTCTACCTGCAGCAATGGCGCTGAACCACGAGGAGCATTCTTAATTGCAGTTACTTGTCCTTGAACATGTGCGCGTTTGCGCCACTGAATTTGATCAATTGGTGTCATATTTTCCGCATAGTGGCTAGTTGGCTCCGCAGTTTTCATAACTTCTTGAATCGGCTTAAATTCAGCAACCACTTTTGGGGTAGCCATAACTTTATGGACAGGTTGAACAACCAACGGTGCTCCAGATGTAATTCGCTCAACATCGAAAGGAACAATGGTTGCAACCACACGTTGCAATTGCGAAATTGGCGCTGCAATTTCTTCAGCAGTTTGATCGTGAAGCAATCGTCCCAAGAATCCTGAATATGCGCGACGTGGCAGTAGCAGTGTTAATTCAACGTCACTCTTTTCTGTCATTCGAATTGCATAATCCACTGCAGCATTTGCTAAACGACGATCTGGGCAATCAATTAATTCAAGAGTTACATCATCGAGTGCCTCAGAACTTGCCCAGGCTTTTTGAATCTTCTCCGCACGCAGATCATCTATTACAAAGTGAACAGCACTCAAATTACGTGGCTTTAAACTTCTCGCATAGCGAATCGCACCAACAGTTGCAATATCAACGTTATCTACCAAAACCGTAACGTTGTGGCGAACGATAGTTGTGGCGCGTTCTTGCTCTTCTCGCACTAATAGCGCTTCTTGTTCACGAGTGTATTGGCGTCGTAAATGAAGGAATGATGCGACCATTATTGGGGCAACTACAAGAACTAACCACGCGCCTTGTGTAAATTTAACAACAGAGAAAATAATGACAATAATGAAAGAAATTGAACCAGCTAGCCCATTAATGGCAACTTTTAATCGCCAGCCTTTTGGTTTGGTGCGAAGGAAATATTTTGTCATTCCAAAACCAGCCAAAGTGAAACCGGTGAATACACCGAGTGCATAAAATGCAACCAAGTGTGCAACTGAGCCAGCAGTAATCACTACTAGGAATAGACCACCACCAGCCAGTAATAAAATTCCATTTGAGAACGCTAAACGGTGCCCACGCTTTGTTAGTTGACGGGGGAGATAGCCGTCGGAGGCAACGAAGTTACAAAGCAAAGGAAATGCACTGTATGTGGTGTTCGCACCAGCAAAGAGAATAAGCATTGTTGCCAGTTGAACCATAATAAACATGATGGTTCCAAAAGTTCCCTCACCGACAGCGGCTTTTGCAATCTGTGAAATAACCGTTGGAGTGCCTGATTCATAAGGCATTGCTTGAATATGGTGGGCAAAGTAAGAGACGCCAAGTACGAGTGTTCCAAGAATGCAACTCATGATTACTAAGGTTCTTTTTGCGTTAACGTGCTCAGGAGTTTTAAAGAGAGCCACACCATCAGAGATCGCCTCTAAGCCGGTGAGTGAAGAACCACCGTTAGCGAATGCTCGCAATAAAATAAAAATGGCGGCGGCAGTTAATAAACCTTGTTCTTGTCCAAGTTCAATAGCGCCAGGGAGATCTGTTGCTAGAACAGGAAGAGTTCCTTGAGATAGTCTCCATAGCCCCATTCCGAAAACAATGAGCATACAAAAGACGAAGAAGTAAGTAGGAAGTGCAAATGCTTTTCCGGCTTCTTTAACACCACGTAAATTCCCGTAAGTTAAAAGAATAATTACCGCAAAAATCATCGGCATTTTCCATGGTTGCAATGAAGGGAAAGTTGAGATAATCGCAGCCACACCTGCTGCTGCTTGAATTGCTAGAGTCACGATGTAATCAAGCATCAGAGCAACCGCAGCAATTTGTGCGACTACAGGCCCGAAGTTATCGCGCGAGACAATATAGGCGCCACCTGTTTTTGTATAAACATCAATAACGTTGCGATATGAAAGTGTAATAATTATCAAAATTACTAAAACGATTGCAGTCATCGGCATCAAAATCGCAAAAGCAGCAAGTCCAAAAGCGGGCAGAAGAGCAATTAAAATTTGTTCGCTTCCATAAGCGGAAGATGAAATACAGTCTGAAGAAAGAATTCCTAATCCATAGCGCTTAGATAACCGTTGGTGACCAAGTGAATGCCGGTTGAGTGCTCCACCTAGAAGTCTCCGTTTAATTTTGTATCGAAGCGGATCTTTAAGATGAGCATGATCTGCAAGCACAACGGGCTGTGGGGCACCATCGGTCCACGACTTTGGCACTTGAAACTCCTTCAGAAAGCGCGGCTAGCGCGTCGATTTACCTTTTCAGTATGCTGATCTTATGCGCACTCAGTTATATATCGATGGCCAATGGGTCGATGGCAACGGAACCATGGAAGTAATTGATCCCAGCGATGGCTCAGTTATTGCCAAAGTTGCCACAGCAGGAGATGCCGAAATCGAAGCCGCTCTTGCCGCCGCTGATCGCGCGGCCCCATCGTGGGCAAAAACTGCTCCCCGCGTCCGTGGCGAAATTCTCCGCAAAGCATTTGAATTAATGAGCGCAGAGGCTGATTATCTAGCTGAATTAATTTCAAAAGAAAATGGAAAAGCACTTCCTGATGCAAAAGGTGAAGTTGCCTATGCCGCAGAATTTTTCCGCTGGTTCTCTGAAGAAGCAGTTCGTATTTCTGGTGATTTTCGAATTGCACCAAGTGGTGATAAAAGAATTTTAGTTACCCACCAACCAATCGGTCTCTCCATTCTTATTACACCGTGGAATTTCCCAGCCGGAATGGCAACACGCAAAATTGGCCCCGCACTTGCAGCGGGCTGCACCATGATTTTAAAACCAGCTGGTGAAACACCGCTTACGGCGCTGGCCATAGTAGATATTTTAGATCGTGCCGGAGTCCCTAAGGGTGTTGTTAATTTAATTCTTCCAACTCCAACTGGTCCAGCAATTGCCAAAATGTTGCATGATCGCCGAGTAAAAAATATTTCATTTACAGGTTCCACCGAAGTCGGTCGAGTCATCTTAAAAGAGGCTGCCGATAACGTAATTCGCTGTTCTATGGAGTTAGGTGGCAACGCACCCTTCTTAGTAATGGATGATGCCAATATTGATGAAGCGGTAAAAGGTTTGATGCTGGCTAAAATGCGTAATGGTGGAGCAGCATGCACTGCCGCCAATCGCATTTATGTACAGCGCCCAGTAGCCGAAGAATTTATGAAAAAGTTTGCCGCCGCCATGGGAGCACTTGTTATGGGGCGTGGCCGAGATACCGGAATTCAACTTGGTGCCAGCGTCTCAATTAAAGAACGAAATAAAATTGCAGAGTTAGTAGATAGCGCAATAAAGAGTGGTGCCAAAGTTTTAACTGGTGGCAAAACGCCAGACGGTTCCGGCGCTTTCTACCCTGCAACAGTGCTTGAAGTAGATAATAAAGCTGAGATTTTGAACCATGAGGTATTTGGTCCAGTCGCACCTGTTGTAATTTTTGAAACCGATGAAGAAGCCATTGAATTAGCCAATGGCACAGACTTTGGATTAATTAGTTATGTGTA
Source organism: Candidatus Nanopelagicales bacterium (assembly GCA_038320375.1). Taxonomy (GTDB): domain Bacteria; phylum Actinomycetota; class Actinomycetes; order Nanopelagicales; family Nanopelagicaceae; genus Planktophila. The sequence continues at coordinate 301 of JBBQEE010000084.1, read as the reverse complement.
CTCAGAAAATCTTAAGCGCGCGATTCAGATCTCTGAAGCGATTGAATCTGGAATGGTTGCGATCAATCGTGGCTTAATTTCAGATCCTGCCGCACCATTTGGTGGAGTAAAACAAAGTGGACTTGGTCGCGAAGGTGGCTTTGACGGCATTCATGAATTTCTTGAAACTAAATACATTGGCGTAGAAATTTAAATTCATTTAAAGGGCTTTAAGCTTTGTGAGTATTTCTTTGTCATTAGTCTTTATTTTTTTTACAAGTCCCAGCAATCGATTTTTTCCATTCGAATAGTAGGCAAGGCT
>JBBQEE010000083.1:0-4741 GCA_038320375.1 Candidatus Nanopelagicales bacterium | reverse complement strand
AACTGAACGATCATCGAAACGTAACTTTGCATAAGTTTGATCGTGATCATTGATTAGCAAAAGATCAGCAGATTTCTTGCCAGCCAACTCTTTAATCTTAGTTAGTGCACCAGCTAAATCTACTTCAATGCTTTCGCGACGAACCAGCGCTGCGCCCTTGATATCGAAGAGTCCAACGTGCAGGCGATGTGGGCGAAGTTCAGTTGAACCAACTGGCATTAGGGGAGCCTCTTGCTTAATCGAGACTGATGTGTAGTTATCGCCATCAACTGTGATCACTGGGCGAAGCGTGTTGACCCCTGATGTGCGTAGCCAAGTTCCAACCCAAGAAGTTAAATCTTTTCCACTGGAAGCTTGTAGTTCAGTAATTAAGTCACTGAGTTCAGTGTTCTTATATGCGTGCTTAGCGAAGTATTTGCGAAGCCCATCAAGGAAGTTATCGCGGCCAACGTGCGCAACTAATTGCTGCAAAACAGATGCGCCCTTGGCGTAAGAAATTCCGTCAAAGTTGGTGCGCACCGCATCGAGATCTTCCATCTCAACTGCAATTGGGTGGGTAGAAGTTAGTTGGTCTGCGCGGTAAGCCCAGTTCTTGCGAACCGAGTTAAATTCAGTCCAAGCGTGCTTGTACTTAGTTGATTCGCTAACTGACATATATGAAGCCCATTCAGCGAATGACTCGTTGAGCCACAAGTCTTGCCACCATTTCATAGTTACTAAATCTCCGAACCACATATGCGCCATCTCGTGATGAATAGTGGTTGCGCGGCTGATGTGGTTGCGCTCGGTAACTTTGCTACGGAAAATCAAAACATCTTCGTGGAATGTTACGCAGCCCACGTTCTCCATTGCGCCCCAGTTGTATTCAGCAACGGCAATCTGGTCGTACTTACCAAATGGGTAGGCAAGTCCGAAAGTCTTTTCGAAGTAAGCAAAACCTTGCTTAGTAACTTCAAAGATATTGGCAGCATCAACGTGCTGGAAGAATGATTTACGGGCATAGATTCCTAGCGGAATAGTTTTCTCGCCCTTGTACTCATCATGAACTGATGTGTAAGCGCCAGCCACAATGGCAGTGACATATGTTGAAATAACTTGCGATGTAGCAAACTGAATGAACTTACGATCGCCGTCAAGATCCTTCTGAGACTCAATTCCGTAATTTGAAATTACTTCCCAGTGCTTTGGAGTAATTGTGCTGATCGTAAATGTGGCCTTCTGATCAGGTTGATCGAAGCAGGCATACATACGACGGGCATCGCCAGTTTCAAACTGGGTATATAAATAAACTTCATTATCGGCTGGATCCACAAAACGGTGGAGACCTTCTCCGGAGTTTGAGTAGATACCTTCATGTTCAATTTCAAGTGTGTTATCAGCAGCAATTGCGGGCAAGAAAATAGATTCACCATCGAACTTGGGATCAAAGTCTGCGCCATTTAGTTTGGCGCTTATTACGCGCTTTCCAACACAGTCAATAAAAGTTGTAGCACCGGGCTTTAGGCCAGCAAATTTAATGTTCGTCTTAACGAGAAATGTTTCAGCACCGGTTGTGACATCAAGATCGATTACATAACTCGATACTTTCAGAATTTCAGAACGTTGGGCTGCTTCAATTTGCTTGAGATTTACACCTGACACGATTGCTCCCTTTAGCCTTGTTTTTGCTTCTCGAAGTGTAATCATGAAAGAGTCACGCTGTGGAGCCAGTTACTAATCGAAGTTATCGCTTACGTGGCGTAAGAATTACCCCAGCCCAGCAATTAGCGCGCGATACTTTATGGGCCAAGTACGGAATCGAATTTAAAAAATCTCACCTAGACCTTGCAATAGCCTTTGAAAAGCCACAACCAGTTGTTATGGAAATTGGTTATGGCATGGGGGAGGCAACTTGGCAGATCGCCAATAACGATCCGTTAACCAACTATCTGGGCGTTGAAGTACACATGCCGGGAGTTGGAAAGCTAATGGCTCGTCTTTCCGAATTCTCGCTAACGAATGTGAAGCTGATTGAACGCGATGTCCTCGAAGTTTTCTATTACATGATTGAAGACTCCACGCTAAATGGCATTAATTTATATTTCCCTGATCCGTGGCCAAAAGCGCGCCATTTTAAGCGGCGCATGATCAATCAACGCTTTATTGCCGAAGTAGCAAAGAAATTAAAACCGGGTGGTTTCCTGCATATCGCAACCGACTGGGTTCCTTACGCAGAATGGATCACCGAACAGTTTTCTCTATCCAAAGAGTTTCACGGGGGAGTAATCGATCGCCCAGATTCAAGACCGCTAACTCGCTTTGAAGGACAGGGCATTACCAAAGATCATGCAGTGAACGATTTTAAATACTTTAAAAACTAAATTTCGCCACTTTCTTCATAATGCGAAATTAAATCAATTCGGCGCACATGGCGCTCGTCGTTACTAAATGGCGCTGCAATAAAGGCGTCAATAATTTCCTTGCATTCAGCGATTGAGTGCATGCGACCGCCAACCGAAACGACATTTGCATTATTGTGATTGCGACCTAGCTTTGCGGTTTCAATGTTCCACGCAAGAACTGCACGGATTCCCTTAACTTTATTTGCCGCGATCTGCTCACCATTTCCTGAGCCACCAATAACAATTCCAAGTGAAGTGGGATCTTTTGAAACTGCAATTGCGGCAGGAATACAAAAATCCGGATAGTCATCTAAAGCGTCGTATTCATAAGGGCCATGATCACTAACATCATGACCGTTATTTACAAAGTGGGCGATCAATTCATTTTTTAACTCTAACCCTGCATGATCACTACCAATATGTAAGCGCATGCCATAAGTCTCTCACGGGACTATTTACTTAGAGCCAATCGCAACATTAAAAAACCCGCCACAAGGGGAACTTGTGGCGGGTTTTTCTGCCCTAGGAGGAGCTATGAAGTATTAACTTCAATATTTATTTTTGATTATGTAGATGTTGGTGCCACTGTCGCTGCTGGAGCAAGTGGTGCAGATCCCATTCCGCGACCCATAAATCCACCGTGTCCACGCTTGCCCCCAACGCGATCAACTTCAGCGGTTATATGTGCGGTTAAGCCAGCTTTCAAAGTAACTGCTTGTGCAGCAGTCATCTTTCCGGCAGCAACTGCAGTATCAATGCGCTTTGTTGCTTCTGAAACAAGAACAACAATTAGCTCTGCTTTCTTCGTACTCGTCTTGCGCCAAGTGATTCACCTGCTGCAAGACGAGTACGAACTGTTGCTGTATCAAGTCCAATTGTCTTTGCAATTAGTGCTTCCGCAGCGATTCGATCAGCCTCCATTGCAGCTCGTGCTGCATCTTTGGTAGTACGACCATTTGTGCGCGCAGCTGTTGCAGCAGCAATCACTGCATCTGCTTGTGCCTGAGTTATTGATCCCTTAGCAACAAGTGCTGAGAGAACTGCAGCTAACTTCACATCGCTGTCAACACCACGTGCTAACGGATTTGAAATTGAATTTACAGATGTACGAGTTGACTTTGTCTGTACAACCTTTGTCTTTGTTGATGCATTACTGATTCCAACGCTGGCTACCGTTAGCACAACAGTTGTAATCGCAATAGCAATCACATTCTTCTTTGATGACATTTGCATGTCGTCCTTTCGTCCAATGGTGCACGGTGTCGAAACCCTCGTAACGACAAGACGTATATAACTACTTGATGATGGGAAAACTACCCCCAGAGCCTGTGAGACTTATGAGAATAATTGGTCGATCCGCACGCTCATACGCTGGGCTAGACCCTGCGAAAGTTAATTCACGGTTAGGGCAAGCCCCCTTCAAGGTAACTCTCAGTTCACTCACACTTGAGAAAAGTAACCGTGAGTAACAATCCTTGGAGGCTCAGTGAAGCGAAATCAGAAAGCGTTCGCCTTAGGACTAGCAATAGCGATTTCATGTTCGGGCATGACCACATCAATCGCGGCAAATAAACCCAAAGCGGCAGGAAGAACAACCGCAACAATTCCAAACACAATTTTGAATGGCAAAGGTGTACCGCTTGCTTCACTTGGAATCAACGGTGATTTTTATATTGATACAAGAAGTCTTTTGATTTATGGACCAAAGACGAATGGTAAGTGGCCAATTCCTCAAAATTTGCAGGGACCAGTTGGTGCTCCCGGTGTTGCGGGTCTTGCGGGTCTTGCGGGGAAGAATGGAGGCGAAGGTAAATCAGTTTCAAGTGCATCAACAGTTACTGGTCTAACTGGCGCACAAGGCGAGAAAGGGGATAAGGGAGAAACTGGCGCTTCCGGGGGAAGCGGTGCACCTGGTTCAGCGGGAGGCGTTGGACCTAAAGGTGACACGGGATCTCCGGGAGCTGCTGGTGGAGCAGGAACTGGATCTCCGGGTGCAACTGGAGCCACAGGTGCGGCGGGCGCAGTTGGTGCAAAAGGCGAAACCGGAACTGCGGGAACGATTGGCGCACCGGGAACTGTTGGTCCATCGAATGTTTATGTAAACACACTTACCCCGTGGACATTGAGCACCGCTAGTAAAAGAACATTTTCTACTTCTGTAACTTCGCCGAAATTTAAGAATGGCAATTCTTACATTTACACAATTGTCTTAAATTGCGTTAGCGACTTAAATTTAGGAATTTTTGCACTTGATATCTTGCATGAAGATAGTTCTGTTTCAAATTTTAATTACTCATTAATTCAGCAAAGGGGTTTTGAACTTGATCCAAAAATGTACCGATACACATTCACGATCACCG
>JBBQEE010000082.1:0-4808 GCA_038320375.1 Candidatus Nanopelagicales bacterium | reverse complement strand
AATTAAGAGTGGTGGGTTGGACTTGTTAGTGACAAATTCAGCCTCAACTTGTTTTAAACCAGCTGATTCAATATCTGCCAAAACAACATGAGCACCAAGTTTTCCTAATTCGATTGCTATACCCCTACCGATACCACTTCCGGCGCCTGTGACAATAAATATATGGCCATCAAATTTGGCAGATTCTGGTTTTGATTTTAATTTAAATAATTCCATTGGCCAGTAGTCAAAACCAAATACCTCTGAACTTGGTAATGCTCGACCCTCACCAAACACGTCACGAACTCGTGCGGCTACTCCATGAGTATGTGTGGCAATGTCAGCCAACATTGCTGCCTCTTTTAACGTGCTGGCACCAGTAATCGCGCCAACTCCCGGAACTAATACAACCTTTGGATCATCCCCGTGGCTGGAATACCCCGCCGGTAGTGATGCTTTATTTTCTGCAAAATAATTTCGGTGGTCAGTTCGATAGTTATCGATCCCGGTTTCTACATCATCAACTGTGATGGCAGCAGACTTAGGTCGAATCCTCATCATATGGTCTGCGCTAGAAACTCCAGCATCGAGAATTTTAGCTAAGTCATCGCGAGCAGCGATTGGAGCAAGCCTTTCATCAACTCGCAACACTTGTTTCTTGCCCAATTTTCCACGTAATGCAAGCAATAACTCTTTTAACTCTTGATCAGGTAAGTCATTGTGTTGGAAATTAGCGACAGGCCGTTTGTTAAGCGAATCCAAGTAATCATTTGCCTTCTTAACTGCAACCTGTGTTTTTGCAAAACATTTGTCGGTATCTTCATCCCAAACAACTAAGCCGTGATGAGCCAGAACGACACCATCAAATTCACTTAGCGCCCCAACCGATTTTGAAAGTTCAAATCCAGGTCTAATCCAATCAACATAAGCAAATCTTTTGCCCAAAGCTTCTTTCACTGCCTCTTCACCTCTTGGATGATTAGTAAGAGCACAAATTGCATCAGAATGAACGTGGTCGATGTGTTTTGCCGGCAAGAACGCATGCAACAAGGTTTCGATTGAGGGTCTCCGTGATGTTGGATCTACAAGTGCTCTGGTTACGTAATCAACCATTAGATCATCACTCATCTCGCTGAGATCTTGTAAGGCAAGTAACTCATCTAGATATAGTCCGGGATAGTCGCGATCTACTGCATACTGCATATCTGCGCCCGAGCCTTTGACCCATAGAACTTTCTTCTGGCGGCCAAGATAATCTTTTATTTCACCTTTTGATGATGTATTTCCTCCACCAAAAACAACTAAAGATTGATTTGCGCCAAGTTTTTGAGAGCGAGCTACTAATTCGGTTAAAGGCTGATATTGATTCATAGTGAAACTCCCTTAGCAATTTCGTATACTTTCAATTCGGTGATTACGGCACTTATGTACTTGGCAGGCGTTACATCGAAAGCTGGGTTAAATGTCTTTGCTCCAATTGGAGCAACCTGAATACTCTTAAAGAAAGTTAATTCTTTATCGTCACGAATTTCTATATGAATATCTGAGCCGGTAGCGATAGAGCGATCTACGGTCGATTCTGGTGCAACTACTAAAAACGGGATTCCTGCGGCGTGACAAGCGAGAGCAACTCCTAAAGATCCAATTTTATTTGCCGAATCACCATTTTTTGCAATTCGGTCTGCACCAATAAGCGCCGCATCTATACGACCGCTGAGAATCGCCATCGCGGCAGCAGCATCAGGTTCAATACGATATGGAATATCAGATTTCATTAATTCCCATGCAGTTAATCGAGAACCCTGTAAGAGAGGTCTGGTTTCATCAGCATAAACTTCTTTTACATATCCGCGCTGATGCATCTCTTTAATAACTCCAAGAGCGGTTCCGGTTCCAGTAGTTGCCAGCGAGCCAGTGTTGCAGTGCGTTAGAAGCGTAAGTGGTTTTGCACCCAACGTATTGATTAACCAATCAGCACCAATATTTCCCATATCTGTACTCGATTGTTTGTCATCACTTGCTAATTCTTGAGCTGCCGCCAAGACAGCATCTCGACCTCTTCCAACTTCTTTTCGAATTTTTTCCACTGCCCATGCAAGATTTACCGCAGTCGGACGAGCATCACGCAGTGCATCAATATTCTGTTCAAGTTGCACAGCAGATAACCCTTTACGTGCTGCCTCATCCATTGCAACCACAACGCCGTAAGCACCAGTCACGCCAAGTGCCGGTGCTCCGCGGACTACCAATAATTGAATTGCAACTACTAATTCCGAAATTGAGTCATAAGACAAATAATTTTCGGCGGCGGGAAGTGCAGTTTGATCAAGGAGAAAGATCTTATTTTCTTTCCACTCAATTGCCATAAAAGGTGTTGACATTTGTATCTGACTCCTAAATAGTTGTCCTACAACTTCAGGAGTCACAATACGCTAGGGGGTGGATATGTCAATACTTTTCAAGAAAGAGATATCTCGCACCTCTGGCGAATCTCTCAGTGATCAAGTTAGAAGCCATCTACGCACGCGAATTCTTAAACATGAGTGGGATGCGGGATCAAAAATTCCAGGTGAGTTTGAACTTGCATCTCAATACGGTGTTGCTCGAGTAACCATTCGCACCGCCCTTCGCTCACTTGAGAGACAAGGGTTGATTGATATTAGACATGGATCGGGTGTTTATGTTGCAGATTTTGGTGGAGTGGTCAGGGCGGGATTACAAGAACTTAAATCGATAACCGAGACTATAAAAGAGCTTGGCTTTAAAGCAGGAATGGTTACACGTACAAGCGAAATTCGCCAAGCAGGTAAGACAGAAGCAGCAGATCTTCTTTTGCCGCAAGGATCACAAGTTCTTCACTTAGAGCGTGCGATCACTGCCGACAGAGAGGTGGTTGCGTTTTCATATGACACCTTTCCTGTTGATGGCCTCTCTGCTGCAACAATTAAAAAACTTTCATCAGGTTCAATTTTTGCTGGCCTTGGAGAGGCAAATAAAGTTCCAGTTCGTGCTCGTGCGGAGATTCACGCCATTAGTTCAAAAGAAATTGGTTGGGGGGCGGGAAAGCCTCGAAATGGTCTCTATCTACAACTACGCCAAGTGCACTACCTAAGAGATGGCAAGCCAATAGCCACTGGTGACACTTACTTTGTTGAAGGTAAATTTCAATTTATCATTCATCGAACAATTTAAATTAGAAAACTAAAGTCGACCTGCCTGATGTACTCGCTTTAAAAATTCTTGAGTTTTAGGATTTGTTGGATTTCTTAGTACTTGCTCTGCGCTTCCCCGTTCTAAGATATTTCCAGACTCTAAGAAACAAACCTCATCGGCAACTTGGGTAGCAAATCCCATTTCATGCGTTGCTAGAACCATGGTCATTCCATCATGCTTTAAATCTCGAACAATACTTAGAACCTCATTGACTAGAACTGGGTCAAGAGCAGAAGTTACTTCGTCCAGCAAAAGTAAGCGCGGATTAACTGCTAGCGAGCGAATAATCGCCACTCGCTGCTGTTGTCCCCCGCTTAGGCGATCTGGATATTGATCAGCTTTATCTGAGAGATCAAATCTATTTAGTAGTGCAAGGGCCCCAGTAATTGCTTCATCCTTATTCTTTCCATGAACTTTTATGGGTGAGAGTGTGATGTTTTCCAAAACTGTTTTATGCGGAAATAAGTTAAAGGATTGGAAAACCATTCCAAGTCGATGTCGTACTTGATCCACATTTATTTCAGGATCAGATATTTCTTGGCCATCAAGAAAAATCTGTCCATCATCAATTGATTCCAGCAGATTAATACAACGCAATAAAGTTGATTTTCCTGAGCCAGATGCACCTATTAGAACTGTGGCGGTGTGTTCTGGGACTTGAAGTGAAAGGTCATTTAAAACAACTTCATCACCAAAAGATTTTCTAATATTTACTAGCTCGAGAACATTGCTCATCAGGTGGCACCTTCAGAATTCTGGGCACTCGTACGCTGCCTAATTGCACGATCTGTATAACGAGTCATTGGAATAGTTATGAGTAAAAAGAGAATTGCGGCAACTACATATGGTGTGTAATTAAAGGTTCTGCTGGCATTTATTTGCGCCGCTCTTACTGCATCGGTAACTCCTAAAATTGACACTAAACCCGTATCTTTTAAGAGAGAAACAAAATCATTTAACAGTGGAGGAACAACTCTACGGAGCGCTTGAGGTAGTACTACAAATCGCATTGTCTGGGCTGAAGTTAAGCCGAGTGAACGAGCTGCCGCTCTCTGACTTGGGTGAATCGAAAGAATTCCACTTCTAATTACTTCAGCAACATAAGCCGAATAAGTTAAAACTACGGCAACAGTTCCAAGAAAAATTACGTTGCTGGAAACTCCTTTTAGTCCCAGCGCAGGAACTCCAAAGCCAACTAGTAAAATAATCAAAATAAGTGGCGCTCCACGAAAAATATCTACATAGGCAGTCGCGAGAAATCTAAATGGAGTTAGCGCAGGAGATTTTGTTGTTCGAAGTAAAGCGAGCCCCATGGCAATAATTCCGATGGCAATTCCACCAATGAAAGTCAGCTGAAGATTAATCCACAGTCCTGAGATCACTTTTGGGAGAACTTCACGCCCATAATCAATATCAAAAAACGTTGACTTTACGCTCTCCCAACCTGGGGAAGTAACAAGAATTATGAGGAGAGTTCCAAGAACCAAAAATGAAGAAACCGCAGCAACACCAACTTGCTTGCGGCTCATTGCCTTCCGTGTTTTGCGGCGTTCTATCTCACGTGAGCTCGGCGACCACGCAGAGTTCTGAGTCTCTGACATGGCCGCCAAACTACC
>JBBQEE010000081.1:0-4852 GCA_038320375.1 Candidatus Nanopelagicales bacterium | reverse complement strand
TGGCTTAATAAAGTATAAAAAGGCCGGAAAATTACCTAAGGGTAAAAAAATAGTTATTACTGTAACTGGACATGGCCTAAAAGATATTTCATGGGCTTTGGAAAAGTTTGAAAAACCAAAAATTATAAAAGTGAGTGCTGTCGCCGCTGCTAAAGCGCTAGGACTCAAGTAAAACCATGGCCAAGCCAACTTTTAAAGCGAGCCAAATTGAGGTTCAAGTTCCGGCAACAAGTGCCAACTTGGGTCCGGGTTTTGACTCATTTGGATTAGCTTTGGGAATGCACGATCGATATATCGCGATGATTGTTGATGAGCCCGGCCTTGATATTGAAGTCATGGGTGAAGGTGCTGGTGAAGTTCCACTAACTGATAAAAATCTATTAGTTAAGGCAATGTATAAAGGTTTTGAATTTTTAGGTGGAAAGCCAAAAGGAATCTCGATTCGTGCGCTAAACGTAATTCCGCATCGCCGTGGTTTAGGCTCATCAGCGAGTGCAATAGTTGGTGGCCTCTCACTTGCACGAGCACTTGTATTAACTGGTAGCGACAAAATGAGTGATGAGAAATTATTGCAATTAGCCACAGAGATGGAAGGTCATCCCGATAATGTGGCAGCGGCTCTTTATGGTGGAGCTGTTGTGGCTTGGCAAGAAATTCAACATGGGAAAAGTGTTGCGCAAGCGATTTCATTGAGCGTTGATACACGAATCCGTGCGGTTGCATTTACACCAGCAAACTCAGTCGCAACTTCAAAAGCTCGCAAAATGCTTCCCGAGTCAATTCCACATTCAGATGCCACTAAAAACTCAGCACACACTGCCCTTCTTGTTCATGCACTCACCCTGCGCCCAGATTTGCTATATCGCGCAACCGAAGATTTCTTGCACCAGTCATATCGCAGTGAAGCAATGCCAACATCATTTGCACTATTAAGTAAGTTAAGAGCCGCCGGTGTTGCGGCCTGTATTTCGGGAGCGGGGCCAACCGTGCTTGCTCTGCACACCGGAAATGAATTCGATGTAGCCGAACTAATGCGAGCTACTGATGCAAAGTTTGAGGCGAAATCGCTAGAAATTTCGCGCACTGGAGCAGTGATTCTTTAGCTCTTTTGCAACGGGCTCCCGTGGGGTGCTACTCTTTAGCCACTTGCTCCGCTGGAAGTTACAGTGAAAGACGGCAGGTAATAAATCCAAATAACCAGGCTTTTTGCTTCTACGAACTCAAGTCGTAGACGAAGCCCTAAATGAAAAGATAAAGATGACAGAGACAGTTAAAGACGTTGAACCAGTTCGTTCAAATAGTCCAGAGCTCACTGCAATGAGCCTTCCTAAGTTAAAGGAAGTTGCTTCACAACTTGGTATCGATGGCGCTGCAAAGTTAAAGAAAGATGCACTCGTAACTGCGATCGCTGACTTACAGGCAGCAAACCGTGAATCGGCAAAGGCAGAGCGCGAAGCTCGCCGTGAAGCACGAAATGCAAAGAAGAATTCAAGCCGCGATAACGCACAGAGCAACTCTGATGATGGCTCTGATGAAGACGATATTCAAGATAACGGACCACGCGATAACGATCGCAGTTTTGCTGGGCGACGTGATCGCAATCGTGATCGCAAAGGTGGACGTGATCGCAACCGTGACCGCGGACAGCGTGAAGAACGTGAACCAGTAATTGGTGAAGATGATGTGTTAGTACCCGTTGGTGGTCTGGTTGACATTATGGATAACTATTCATTTATTCGTACTGGTGGATATTTACCTGGCCCAAATGATATTTATGTTTCACAAGCCCAGGTCCGTAAGTACGGACTTCGCAAAGGTGATGTTGTAACTGGTCAAGTTCGCCAAGCCCGCGAAGGTGAGCAACGTCAAAAATTCAATCCACTTATTACCTTGGAAACAATTAATGGATTAACTCCAGATGAAGCGCGTAATCGTGTTGAATTCGGCAAGTTAGTTCCGCTCTACCCACAAGAGCGCCTGCGCCTTGAAACTGAACCAAATATTCTGACAACTCGAGTAATCGATTTGATTGCACCAATTGGTAAAGGCCAGCGCGGACTTATTGTTTCGCCACCTAAGGCCGGTAAGACAATGGTCTTGCAAGCAATCGCTAATGCGATCACAACCAATAACCCTGAGTGTCACTTGATGGTTGTTCTAGTTGATGAGCGTCCAGAAGAAGTTACCGATATGCAACGCTCCGTAAAGGGTGAAGTAATTGCCTCAACATTTGATCGTCCAGCCGATGATCACACCACAATTGCTGAACTGGCAATTGAGCGCGCAAAACGTTTAGTTGAAATGGGACACGATGTTGTTGTTCTACTTGACTCGATTACACGCTTGGGTCGTGCATACAACATTGCAGCACCAGCATCTGGCCGAATTCTTTCAGGTGGTGTTGATTCAGCTGCGCTCTATCCACCAAAGAAATTCTTTGGAGCTGCTCGTAATATTGAAGATGGTGGTTCACTAACTATTCTTGCAACAGCACTAGTTGATACTGGTTCTCGAATGGATGAAGTTATTTTCGAAGAGTTTAAGGGAACTGGAAATATGGAATTAATTCTGGATCGCCGAATGGCTGATAAGCGAATATTCCCAGCAGTGAACGTGGTTGCTTCAGGAACACGTAAGGAAGAAATCCTGATGGGCGCCGAAGAGCTAAATATTGTCTGGAAACTCCGTCGAGTGCTTCATGCGCTCGAGCCACAAGCAGCACTAGAACTATTACTCGAGAAAATGAAGGGCACCAAGTCCAACGTTGAATTCTTGATGCAGATTCAGAAGACGACCTCTGGTCCAAGCGAGGGCTAGTTTTAGGTGAAGTCCGCTCGGATTTTGAGGATTTCTCATTCCGCGAGATGATTACGGCCTAGAAATTTTAAAGGTAAGGACCTGGTTCACCGCACTTGTGCGGACCCAGCCAACGAAAAGGAAATGAAATGAAGCCAGAGATCCACCCAGAATATAAAGAAACCCAAGTAACTTGTGGTTGCGGTGAAAAGTTTGTAACCCGCTCAACAGTTGCAAGTGGTTCAATCTATGTTGAAGTTTGTTCAGTTTGCCATCCGTTCTACACCGGTAAGCAGCGCATTCTCGACACTGGTGGACGTGTTGCTAAGTTCGAAGAGCGTTTCGGCAAGAAGTAGCTTTCTAAAGAGACCGCACCGCAACCCATCTGAGGTTGCGGGGGCGGTCTTTTTATTTCCGTAAACCAGATCAGCAAGTAACCAGATCAGCAAGTAACCAGAGAGGAGAAGCCAAATGAGCAATGATCGCTTTGCATCAGCCCACGAAATGGTGCGCGAATATGAAGAGTTAGAGAAGCAGATGGCTGATCCTTCTATCCACGATGATCAAGGAAAGGCGCGCCAACTTGGTCGCCGTTATGCCCAACTTGGTCCGGTCGTTTCGGGCTTCAATGCTTGGAAAACTGCAGCAGATGATCTGCAAGCTGCGCGCGAGATGGCTTTGGAAGATGCATCCTTTGCCAGTGAAATTCCGGCGATGGAAAATTCAGTTGAAGCAGCAGCCGAAAAATTAGAAGAACTCTTATTGCCGCGTGATCCAAATGATGATCGTGATGTAATTATTGAAGTTAAGGCTGGAGCAGGTGGCGATGAGTCAGCGCTCTTTGCTGGTGATTTAGTGCGGATGTACCAGCGTTATGCGGAAAAACGTAATTGGAAAGTTGAAATTATAGATATCACCGAATCAGATCTTGGTGGATATAAAGATATTTCTATGGCAATTAAATCTAAAGGAACTCCAGAACCTGGAACTACCCCTTACGCACGACTTAAATTTGAAGGTGGCGTTCACCGAGTGCAACGTGTGCCAGAAACAGAGAGCCAAGGAAGAATTCATACATCAGCTGCTGGTGTCTTGGTACTTCCGGAAGCGGAGGAAATTGATGTTGAGTTAAATATGAATGATGTGCGTGTAGATGTATATCGCTCATCTGGGCCGGGTGGACAGTCTGTGAACACAACAGATTCAGCAGTGCGACTTACTCACGGCCCAACTGGAATCGTTGTCTCTTGCCAGAATGAAAAATCACAATTACAGAACAAAGAATCAGCACTTCGCATCTTGCGCGCACGACTTTTAGCTCACGCGCAAGAGAAAGCCGAAGCGGCTGCCATGGCTGAACGAAAGAGCCAAGTTCGCACTGTTGACCGTTCAGAGCGAATTCGTACGTATAACTTTCCTGAAAATCGCTTGAGCGATCATCGAGTTAATTATAAATCTAATAACTTAGATGCAGTCTTAAACGGTGACTTAGATGATGTAGTTCAGGCTCTCCTTGATGCCGATAAGGCAGCAAAGCTTTCCTCTACAAAGTAATCGAATATACAGGTACGAAAAATATGAGTCAGATCAAACCCTTACTTAGGTCAGCGAAAGAAAAATTAGCGGCTGCTGATATTGCTGAAACTGATGCTGAGCATTTACTGGCATACGTTCTAGGTATCACTCGTATGGATCTACATAACTCTGTTGCACTTGAGGCAACTTTAAAATCACTTGGTGACTTTGGGGTAATCGAAGATACTTTTGCCAAGTTAATTTCACGTCGGGCTAGCCAAGAACCCCTGCAATATTTAACTGGAACTGCTTTTTTTCGTCATTTAGAGATTGAAGTTGGGCCCGGAGTTTTGGTACCAAGACCTGAAAGCGAACTCCTAGTGGAAGCGGTACTAACCCATATTGCTAACTTGGAAAAAACAGTTACTGGTGAAATATCAGTAATCGATTTAGGTGCAGGTTCTGGGGCGCTGGCTCTGGCCATTGCAACTGAAGCCCCCCGCTCGAGAGTGATTGCAGTTGAAAAAAGCGCGGATGCGAT
>JBBQEE010000080.1:0-4866 GCA_038320375.1 Candidatus Nanopelagicales bacterium | reverse complement strand
CACTGCATACGGACTTCCGGTGCGAATAAGTTTGATGCCAGCGGCTTCGACTCGCGCATCGCGTTCGGCGCCATATCTTTCAGGCTCTGCCGAAATATGAACCTCCAAAACTTTATACATTTTTATTAAGTCATTTAGAACTTCAACCTGATCACCTTCAATTATGTGAAGTTTATTTCCAAGTGATTGATCGAGTGCGCGCAGCGATTGGCCCATGTAGGCAAGCAATTTATCGCCAGCTTCAGCAATCTGAGTTTTGTCCAGAATAAATACCGGAACTACTTCATCACTTGATTCGATCGCTGCGTTCAGTGCAGGATGATCAGAAATTCTTAAATCGCGCCTAAACCAAATAATATTGCGAACCGGTTCAGACATAGCAATCCTTAAATTACGAGTGAATCATTCCGACGGTGTCATCCCAACCTTCAACCTCTTCAGGTTTACGTGGGCCTTTACCAACATAACGTGCAGATGGACGAATTAAACGACCAGTGCGCTTCTGCTCAAGAATGTGTGCTGACCAGCCGGCAGTACGTGCAGCGGTAAACATTGAAGTAAAGAGTGGGGCTGGAACTTCAGCGAAGTCCAAAATAATTGCCGCCCAGAATTCAACGTTTGTCTCAAGAACGCGATCTGGTTGACGCTCACGTAACTCTTTGAGTGCCGCTTGTTCCAGCGCTTCAGCAACTGCAAAACGTGGCGCGTTAAGTTCTTTAGCGGTACGACGAAGTGTGCGAGCGCGTGGATCTTCAGCACGATAAACACGGTGACCAAATCCCATTAGACGTTCTTTGCGATCAAGAAGTCCCTTTACATAAGTTTCAGCATTTCCAGTCTTTTCAACTTCTTCAATCATATGAAGCACGCGAGAGGGAGCGCCGCCATGAAGTGGACCTGACATTGCACCAATTGCACCTGAAATTGCTGCGCAAACATCTGCACCAGTTGAAGCAATTACGCGACCAGTAAATGTAGAAGCGTTCATTCCGTGTTCTGCTGCTGATACAAAGTAAGCATCAATTGCTCGAACATGTAGCGGATCAGGCTCTCCGCGCCAGCGCATCATCATGCGCTCTACAACTGTGTGTGCCTTATCAATTTCTGATTCTGGAATTGCTGGCTTAATTATTCCGCGCGCTGCCTGTGCTAAATATGAAAGAACCATCACAGATGTACGCGCTAAGTTGCTGCGCGCTTCGTCATCTGAAATATCTAGAAGTGGTTTAAATCCCCAAGCTGGTGCCAACATTGCAATTGCAGATTGCACATCTACACGCACATCACCTGAGTGAACAGGAAGTGGGAATGGTTCAGCATTTGGTAGACCCGGATTAAATAAATCATCTACGAGTAAGCCCCAAACGTTTCCGAAGGTAACGCGACCTACGAGGTCATCGATGTCAACACCACGATAACGCAGTGCGCTACCTTCTTTATCTGGTTCTGCAATTTGTGATTCGAAGGCGATAACGCCTTCCAGGCCGGGTTTGAAATCATCTGACATGCTCTAATTCTGCACTGTCCGAGGGGGTGCTTTCTACCATTTCCATTCTGGTGCCCCAAGTTTCGCTAGCGGCGAAAGTGAGGTTTGATACATCTATGGCGGATTTAGATACATCAGGTAATGGCGAACTTGGTCGCGAGGCTATCCGCGCGATGCGCCGTTCATATGGAGAAGTTGGTATCGATGAGATGCCAACTGACCCATTTATCGCATTCGCTAAGTGGCTAAAAGAAGCCCACGAAAATCCAGTAGTTGTCGAGGCCAATGCGATGGTTTTATCAACTCTCGGCGGCAATGAACATATTTCAACTCGTACCGTTTTGTTAAAAGACATTTCTGAAGGTGGTTTCACTTTCTTTTCAAATTACTCTTCTCGCAAAGCTGAAGCGATGGCGATAAATACGCAAGTGACACTTCTATTTCCTTGGTATGTAATGGAACGACAAGTTTCAATTAGTGGATTTGCAGAAAAGATTTCAGAAGCCGAATCAACTGAATATTTTGTATCGCGTCCATGGTCAAGTCAGATTGGTGCGTGGGCCAGCGCGCAGTCTGCTCCACTTTCATCTCGCGCAGAACTTGAGCAACGTTTTGCCGGCGCTGCAGAAAAATGGCCGGAAGGTAGCGTTGTTCCGAAACCACC
This sequence comes from Candidatus Nanopelagicales bacterium, assembly GCA_038320375.1. GTDB lineage: Bacteria > Actinomycetota > Actinomycetes > Nanopelagicales > Nanopelagicaceae > Planktophila. The sequence goes on along the minus strand of JBBQEE010000080.1, from coordinate 2,716 downwards.
ACATTGGGGTGGATACCGAGTCACTCCGATCGCAATTGAATTTTGGCAAGGACGTTACTCGCGATTGCACGATCGCTTGCGATATGAGCGGGCTAACATCTCAGCCGAATGGGAGATCACTCGCTACTACCCGTAGTCTTAGCCTATGAGCGCAGATATTAAGATCCCCGATAATTTAAAACCACGTGATGGCCGTTTCGGTTGTGGTCCTTCAAAAATTCGTCCCGAAGCACTCGCTGCTCTTGCCGCATCTGGTTCATCAATTCTTGGAACATCTCATCGCCAAAAAGCAGTGAAGAACGTTGTACATGGAGTGCGTGAAGGTTTGCAATCTCTCTTTGCACTACCAGAGGGTTACGAAGTAATTCTTGGTAACGGTGGATCAACTGCGTTCTGGGATATCGCAACGATGGGTTTAATTGAGAAGAAATCACAACATTTAGTTTTTGGTGAGTTCTCTTCAAAGTTCGCTAGTTGCGCTAAAGAAGCGCCATTTCTTTCTGAGCCAACAGTTATTAAAACTGATCCGGGTTCACATCCCGTAGCAATTGCTGAAGCTGGTATTGATTCATATGCCCTCACACATAATGAAACATCCACTGGTGTGGCGATGACAATCAAGCGCCCCGCTGGCACTGACGGCGCGCTAGTTCTCGTTGATGCTACAAGTGCTGCTGGCGGATTAGATGTCGATGCTAAAGAATTCGATACTTATTACTTTGCACCACAGAAATCATTTGCCTCCGATGGCGGCCTCTGGATCGCGTTGATGAGCCCAGCAGCGATCGCACGCGCTGAAAAAATTAAAGCTAGTGACCGTTGGATTCCGGCGTTCTTTGATCTCGGTATCGCGATCGAGAACTCTCGCTTAGATCAGACCTATAACACTCCCGCGCTAGTTACTTTGATGTTACTTGAAGATCAAATTAAGTGGATGAATACAAATGGTGGGTTAAAGTTTGCCGCTGGTCGCAGCGCTGATTCGGCCTCACGTTTATATTCATGGGCAGAGAAAACTTCTTACACAACACCATTTGTAACTGATCCGGCAATGCGCTCAAACGTTGTTGGAACTATCAACTTTGATGACTCAATTGATGCCATGGCAGTTGCGGCAGCGCTTCGTGCAAATGGAATTGTTGATACCGAGCCTTATCGCAAGCTAGGAAAGAACCAACTCCGTGTTGGAATGTTCCCAGCAATTGATCCAAGTGACATTGATGCGCTAACTGCCTCAATTGATTACGTAGTAGCAGCTCTGTAAAACCCAGATGCCAAAAACATTTCAGCGTAATGGGCAATTCTGGCTGCTCGCACTACAGGTCGCCACCGTTAACTTCTTCACTGGTGGCTTTGGTCCATCACAAGCTTTGCTCCGTGAGGATCAAGGAACATCACTAAGCGTTGCCGGATTACACGGGACTGCCATGGGCGTCGCAGCAATTATTGCTGGTGGCCTCAATTCCAAGATGGTACATCGCTTTGGTCGCGCAAATGCAACATGGATTGGCTTAATTGTTTTCTCAATTGGAATCGCACTCTTTGTTTTCGCGCCACCAGTGCAGTTAACTCTGCTCGCAACTCTTATTGCAGGCTTTGGTATTTCTGCAGTCATTAACAATGTAAATACCGCTGGTTCACATGCTTTCGCTGAACGCTCACACACCGCAGTTGCCCAAATTAATGCCATTGCCATTGCTGGCTTTGTTGCCGGAAACTTTATTATCGGAACTACCGCCAACATTGTTCGTGAACAGTGGCGCTTAGGTCTCTTAATAACAATTCCATTTATTTTGCTGATGTTTATCAAAGGGCGTAAGTTCGATCCAGATTCACATATTCCAAATGAAACTGGACCCCAACGTGGAAGACTTTCTCGTGGTTTCTGGATTTCTTGGTTGGGATTCTTCATCTCAATTAGCGCCGAGTTTGCGACAACTTTTTGGGCCGCATCCCTTATAAGTAATCGCACAAATGCAACTGCTGCGGTTTCAACTTTGGCGGTTATCGCATTTGGAACTGGCGTTGGTACTGGGCGTTGGTATGCCGGACGAGTGCTGAAACGTTTCCATGCTGATGAACAATTAAAAATAGCTCTTATGCTGCAATTCATAGCCTTCGCAATATTTTGGTCATCACATAACTTAGTTCTATGTCTAGTCACATTGTTCTTTGTAGGACTGGGAATCTCAGTTCAGTTCCCACTATTTACCCTTCGTTTAGTTGCTTTTAGCGAAGGCCGTCCTGATTTAGCAATGGGTAAAAGCTCCATCGCTGCCGGCATCGCCATTGCGACTTCGCCTTTATTTCTTGGAATACTTGGAGATAGCTTCGGTATTTCGCGCGCTTACATCATGGTGCCAGTTTTAATTGCATGCGGATTAATTACCGTGGTGCTTTCACCATCTAGGCATCTAGGTGCAGGAAATATTTAAATGAATTACCGCGTTCGCCGCATTGTCACAATAATTACTTTATTCGGTCTATTAGCGTTGATCGTCATAGGTGGCCTGTAAGACCCCTTCGACAGTAATATCTTTTGGCAAAGAAACTTTGTGGCGAAATATAAACCAAATTGATACGCAAGCGCCTAAAGAAATAAGCCCACAAAGGGCAATTGTTTCGCGAACACCAATCACTTCAGTTAGCAAGCCAATTAGAAGCGAACCAAATGGTGTACCACCCATAAAAATTAATAAGTAAATTCCACTTACCC
>JBBQEE010000079.1:0-4874 GCA_038320375.1 Candidatus Nanopelagicales bacterium | reverse complement strand
AACCCCTTAGCGCCACCGAAGGCAGCAAGAACTTTCGCTTTATCTTCAGATTGACTCACGTTCGCCCCGTAGATCCAAAACCATCTGTTCCACGACCTGAACCTGGAAGGTTTTGAACTTCAATGAAATCCGCGCGCTCAACTTTCTGGATTACAAGTTGTGCGATCCGATCACCACGTTTAAATGTAACGCTCTCACTTGGATCATGGTTTATTAAAATTATCTGTAACTCACCACGATAACCGGCATCCACCGTTCCAGGGGCATTGACCATTGTGACTCCGTGCTTAATGGCCAAACCAGAGCGAGGATGTACTAACGCTACATAACCATCTGGAAGTGCAATCGCTATCCCAGTTGGAACCAGAGTTCGCTCCCCCGGCGCTAGCGTGACATCAATTCGAGAAACAATATCGGCTCCAGCATCTCCACCTTTGGCATATCGCGGGAGAGGTAGATCAGAATCTAATCGAGTTATTAAAACTTTAACTGACATTACGGATTAATCTCAAAGTCTGGATCAACAAAAGCCAAGATCTCTGGGCTCTTTGCAATATGTTCTAAATATTCTTTTGGCGCATTATCTAAGAAGTGCGACATTGGCACGATGACAAAGAGTGCTGCTGCTCGTACTGCAACTTCTCCATCTACACTCCCTAACCGTCCTTCTGCTTCAGTGTAGACCTTACGATTTACCTGTCCCGTAATACGCGCAGTTATATGAAGAGTGGTTCCCATTGGAACAGGTTTTAGAAAATCTGTTTCTAATCTGGCAGTAACTGCAGGAGAGCGAATTAGCCACATTAATTTCCCAAGTGCTTCATCAAATGCCAGTGAGAGTAAACCACCGTGCGCTAGCCCAGGCGCTCCTTGATGATTTTCAGTAACAGTAAATTCCGCTGTTAAATCTGCACCTACTCCTGCATGTGCAACTAAATGTAATCCAGTGGGGTGTAATTCGCCGCAGCCAAAACAGTGACCAAAGTGCGATGGGATCTTTGTGCCTTTTTCAGGAGCTTTTTCGTGTCGCTCTGGAATCACAGCGCCTTCCGGCGGTGTAGTGCTTGCCACTCGACTCATGTGATGAGTTTACTTGATCTAGACTCTGAATGTGAAGTTTCGAGAAGTCTTAAGGCCGCCGATCTGGGTGTTGGCATTCATTTACTTTCTATTTCTCTCAGTAGCGCTATCAATCTGGGCTGCATTTGATGCACGAGCCACATGGATCGTTCTTATAGTTTTTACTGTGGCGCTCTTTTTTATTGCCCACTTATTAACTTCAACAATAACTTTTGATGGGAAAATTCTAAAAATTGATAAGGCGCAAATTGATCTCAAGTATCTGGGCCAGATTACTGTTTTAGATAATGAGGCTCTTCGACTTATTCGAACACGAGATGCTGATCCAGCCGCTTACTTAGCAATAAGATTTTGGATGAGCCAAGGGCTAAAAGTTTCGCTAAATGATCCACGCGATAAAACACCATATTGGCTAATAACGAGCAAACGCGGCGAAGAGCTCGCCGCGTTGCTTACTGAAAAAAATAATTAATTAATTACATTCCTTGCAAACTGCTTTGGCTCCCTCGCCTTTAGCAAGTTGTGTAATGTGGTGAACCAAGAAGCAACGAGAGCAAGTGAATTCGTCCTCTTGTTTTGGAACAACTCGAACGGCAAGTTCTTCGCCTGATAAATCCGCGCCTGGAAGTTCGAGACTCTCTGCGGCATCTGATTCATCAACATCGATCTGTCCCGATTGAGCATCTACGCGCTTTGCCTTGAGTTCCTCTAACGATTCCTCGTGGAGTTCTTCATCAGTTTTTCGGGGGGTGTCGTAATCTGTTGCCACTGCTCTCACCTCACTTCTATAAAGCCATAACGCCAATTCTCGTTTACTAAAAGGCTAACGGGGCGCATACTCGCGTATTTACCTAGTATTTCCTCGTACAACACGCCGCCTTTGCTTTATATTCCTTAGATCATAACGAATTACTGGAACGCGGCGTCTTAAACCGCTGCTTCGATCGCCTTCGCCAAGGCAGCTCCGACTCTGGCATGAATCGCAGTGCCAGTTTCTACATAATTCTCACTCAGGATTTCCCCAGATTGATGGATCGCGCTTACCAAATCTCCACGGTTATAGGGAATGACTAAATTTATTTCTATATTTGGTTGCGGAAGAGACTTCTCGATTGCATGAACTAAGCCTTCAATTCCAAATCCAGTACGCGTTGAAAAAGCGTAACTATTTTTTTCTTTGCGCAAGATTTCAAGCACTATCTCAGGATTAGCTGCATCAACTTTATTGATTGCAATAATTTCAGGGATATCTCCCCCACCAATTTCATTAATTACTGCGCGAACCGCACGAATTTGCTCAAAAGGATCAGGATGGGATCCATCAACAACGTGCACAATTAAATCTGATCCTGAAACTTCTTCAAGCGTTGATTTAAAAGCATCAATAAGTTGATGAGGTAGGTGTCGTACGAATCCAACCGTGTCTGAAAGCGTGTAAGTGCGTCCATCGGAAGTTTGAGTTTTGCGCACTGTTGGATCGAGGGTTGCAAATAGCGCATTCTCAACTAAAACATTGGCATTAGTTAACTTATTTAGAAGTGATGACTTTCCGGCATTTGTATAACCAGCAATCGCTACTGATGGAATATTGAAGCGTTTACGTTCTTGACGCTTGGTATCACGGGAAACTTTCATTTCGGCGATTTCGCGTCTTAGCTTTGCCATCTTGTCGCGAATGCGACGTCGATCCGTTTCAATTTTTGTTTCGCCCGGACCACGTCCACCAATACCCGCACCACCAGCTGCGCGCCCACCAACTTGGCGAGAAAGCGAATCTCCCCAACCGCGAAGTCGCGGAAGCAAATAAGCAATCTGTGCTAACTCAACTTGCGCTTTACCTTCTTTACTTTTGGCATGCTGGGCAAAAATATCAAGAATAAGAGCAGTGCGATCAACAACTTTAACTTTTAGTTTTGCTTCTAATTGCCGTAGTTGTGAAGGCGAAAGCTCTCCATCGCAGATGACAGTGTCAGCACCGGTTGTTGCAACTATTTGACGCAATTCAATAACTTTTCCAGAACCGATATACGTTGCTGGGTCAGGTTTATCTCTTCGCTGGATTAGCGCATCGAGAACATCTGAACCGGCAGTCTCAGCAAGTGCTTTTAATTCGGCGAGTGAGTTCTCAGCCATTTCAACTGAACCTTCGGTCCATACTCCAACTAAGACAACTCGTTCTAATTGAAGCTCGCGGTATTCAGCATCAGAGATATCTTGAAGTTGAGTAGAAAAACCCTTTACGCGACGTAGCGCATGGCGATCACTGAGTTCTTGTTGCGGATCCTGATCGTATTCACTTTCATCGGCATCGAAGTCAGCGGCGACTCTGGCGCTTTCGCGTAATAACTCTTCAAAGCTATCGCTATCGCGCGGATTTTTATCGCTCATACTTCCTGCAAAAACCGTGAAATATCGTGATCAGCAATCAACACGGCAGGTCCAATGAGTGTGGCATTTGCATGTGGATCGATATCGACAACTAAACGTCCACCGGGTGGAAATACTGTCCAACGTGCTGGAAGTCTTCCTCCCGTATGAATAGTCGCTGCCATCGCAACTGCGCAGGTTCCGGTACCACATGATTTTGTTTCACCGCTACCACGTTCATGAACACGCATCTTTAATTCGTTATTTGCACCAATTTCTACAAATTCAACATTGACTCCATCTGGATAAGACTCTTTAGGTCGCACAACTGGTGCATCCACCAAAGATCCAACATCTTCTATTTTTTCAACAAAAACAACTGCATGCGGATTTCCAACGCTCAGGTGGTAACCGTTCCAAATTTTTCCACCAACGCTCGCAGTCACCGCTTCTGACTCATCAATAACTTTCCCCATATTTACAGAAATGTCATCAGTCATTGGCACTCGCAAATGTTTGATTCCATCGCGAGTATTTATTGCAAATATTCCTTCAGGTTGATGACCACGTTCAACTAAATAACGGGCCATTACTCGTATTCCATTTCCGCACATCTCAGCTAGTGATCCATCGGCATTTCGATAATCCATAAACCACTTGCCGTCACGTTTGGTTATTCGGATAAGACCGTCGGCCCCGATACCAGTGTCTCGATTGCAGATAGCCGCGGTCTGAGCAGTAGTTATCGAAATTTGATCTTCCGGATCAAAAATAAGGACAAAGTCATTAGCGGTGCCATGACCGTAAGTACCAATCACCTGTGTTATTTCGCTTGTTGTCATTAGGCGCGTGAGTTTATCTTCTGGAGTACTGTTTCCAGTCGTAGTTGTGCGGCCGATACCCATTGAATTCGCGCATCTCTTGAAAACCAAGTCTCTTGGCGGCGGGCGTATTGGCGAGTTGCACGCTTAGTTTCTTCACGCGCCAGATCCTCGGTGATCTCTCCATTATGGGCAGAAATCAACTGCGCATAACCAAGGGCTCTACGCGCAGTTGTGCCGCGCTCAATTCCAGCCGCTATTAAAGAATCAACTTCGGCTACCAATCCCTTTTCAAACATTAGATCTACTCGCAGATCAATTCGCTCGGTCAATTTCTCGCGATCCATCACCAGACCAAATTGCAGCGCGTTTGGATAAGCAGAACTATCTTCTCGAGGCAAATTAGCGGTAAATGGTTGACCAGTTATTTCGATAACTTCAAGGGCTCTTATGACGCGACGAATATTTTGTCGGTCGATGGCAATGGCTGCGGCTGGATCTAACTCTTCCAAACGCTGAAAGAGCGCATCTGCACCAAGTTCCTCACTCTCAGTGGTCAGACGAGCACGAATTTGCGGATCAGTATCTGGAAAATTTAGATCATCG
>JBBQEE010000078.1:0-4884 GCA_038320375.1 Candidatus Nanopelagicales bacterium | reverse complement strand
GATCAAGTATTAGCAAAGGTGAGTCGCTCAAAGATACGGCTCAAACTTTGCAGGCGATGGGCGCCGATGCGGTAATTATTCGCCACAGTGCATCAGGAGCAGCTCAAAGATTGGCAGATTCGCGGTGGATGTCGGGCGCTGTGATAAATGCTGGTGATGGAACACATGAACATCCATCGCAAGCGCTCTTGGATGCATTCACAATTAGAAAGCATCTTGCTAAGTCAAATGAAGATCTCAACGGATTACGAATCGTGATAGTTGGCGACGTGCTTCATTCACGTGTTGCTCGCTCAAATGTTTTACTACTTTCCAAACTCGGAGCCCACGTCACTTTAGTTGCGCCTCCAACCTTGCTACCAGTTGGAGTTGAAAGTTGGCCCTGTCAGACTTCGTATGATTTAGATAGCGTTTTAAAATCAGCGGATGCGGTGATGATGCTGCGACTGCAAATGGAACGTATGTCGGAGTTATTTTTCCCAAGTGCTCGAGAATACTCGCGCTATTTTGGTTTAAATGGAGATCGCCTGCGACTGCTAAAAAAGGACGCGATTGTGATGCATCCGGGGCCGATGAATCGAGGATTGGAAATCACCGCTGATGCTGCCGACGGAGCACGCTCAGTAATAGTCGAGCAAGTTGCTAATGGCGTAAGTGTTCGGATGGCGATTCTATATATGTTACTTGCTGGATCAACAAAGATTGAAAACTTACTATGAGCTCTCGATCCTCTAACTTTCTATTGAAATCGCTCACTCTGCCGAATGGAGATATCAGTGATATCGAGATTAGTGATGGAGTAATTACCGCCACCGGAAAATCTCTCACGTCAAAAGATCAATCTACTGAATTGGATTTTGTGGGACGAATTGTTCTTCCCGGATTAGTGGACTTACATACACATTTGCGTGAACCGGGAAAGGAAGATGCTGAAACAGTTCTCTCAGGCTCGAGAGCGGCAGCTAAAGGTGGATTTGTTGCAATATCTGCGATGGCCAATACTTCTCCAGTTGCTGACACCGCCGGTGTAGTCGAACAAGTCTTTGCACTTGGACAGAGTGCAGGCTTCGTAGATGTTTTTCCTATCGGCGCGGTCACACAAGGTTTAGTGGGGGAGACGCTCTCTGAAATTGGAGCAATGGCGGATTCTCGTGCCCGGGTACGAATTTTTAGTGATGATGGAAATTGTGTTCATGATCCGCTGGTTATGCGTCGCGCACTTGAATATGTAAAACAATTTGATGGCGTCATTGCTCAGCACGCACAGGATCCGCGTTTAACTATTGGTTCTCAAATGAATGAGGGCGAAATTTCATCGAAGCTGGGTCTGAAGGGTTGGCCGGCAGTCGCTGAAGAAGCAATTATTGCAAGAGATGTTCTTCTAGCCGATCACGTTAAATCGAGGTTGCACATCTGCCACTTAACGACAGCAGGTGGAGTCGAGATTATTCGATGGGCCAAGGCGCGCGGAATTAATGTAACAGCCGAAGTAACGCCGCATCACCTGCTTCTCTCTGATGAGTATGCGCAAAGTTACGATCCGATATTTAAAGTCAATCCACCATTACGTACTCAACGTGATATCGAAGCGCTACGAGAAGGCTTAGCTGATGGAACTATCGATATTGTCGCAACTGATCATGCGCCGCATCCAGCCGAGGCGAAAGAATGCGAGTGGCAAGAGGCCGCTTTTGGAATGTTGGGACTTGAGACAGCCCTTGCGATTGTCAATCAGACTATGGTGCAAACAGGTTTAATGAATTGGGAGGCCGTGGCAGAACGTATGAGCATTGCACCTGCGAGAATTGGAAAATATTCACAACACGGATTGCCAATTGAGGTTGGAAGCGTTGCAAACTTAACCATTATTGATCCACTCGCCAAATATCGCGTGGATCGCGATCTCGTCTCATCTCGAAGTCGAAACACACCGTTCCATGCCATGGAGCTGCAAGGTGTAATTGAAGCCACGTTCTTTAGAGGGCTTCCCACACTTCTAAATGGCGAATTGATTTCGATTAATAGTTATGATGATAATTAATGAGTAAAGCATTTTTAGTTCTAGATGATGGTCGCGTCTTTGAAGGCAAACCTTGGGCGGCATCCGGTAGAACGTTTGGGGAGGCAGTCTTTCAAACAGGAATGACTGGTTACCAAGAAACTCTTACAGACCCGAGTTATCACAAACAGATTGTCATTATGACCGCCCCGCACATCGGGAATACAGGTATGAATAATGCGGATAATGAGTCTAAAAAGATTTGGGTTGCAGGGTTTGTTGTAAGAAATCCATCACCAATTACCAGTAATTGGCGTAGCGAGAATGATCTAGAGTCAGAGTTAGTCGCGCAAAATATTGTTGGTATCCAAGGGATAGATACAAGAGCGCTGACGCGACATCTCAGAGACCGTGGCGCTATGCGGGTAGGGATTTTTTCTGGAGAAGAATTAAGCAAGGAAGAAATGGTTGTAGAGGTTCGTAAAACTTCCATTATGGCAGGTTCACATCTAAGTGAAGATGTTTCAACTTCCGAGAAATATATTGTGCCATCTCACGGTGTTCAAAAATTCAAAGTAGTAGCGATAGATTTGGGAATAAAAGGTGCAACGCCGAGAGCGCTGGCTGAGAGAGGCGTGGAAGTACATATTCTTCCATTCAACGCTACGCTCGAAGAGATATTAGAAGTGAACCCAGATGGAGTCTTTCTCTCAAATGGTCCGGGGGATCCTTCGACCATGACAGATACCGTCGACTTAGTTAGAGAACTTCTTTTGAAAGAGATTCCAATATTTGGAATTTGCTTTGGTCATCAAATTCTGGGACGGGCGTTGGGCTTTGAAACCTACAAGCTTCAATTCGGTCATCGTGGAATTAATCAACCAGTCTTAGATAAGAAAACTGGAAAAGTTGAGATAACTGCTCATAATCATGGCTTTGCGATTAAGGCTCCAGTTGAAGGAACGTTCAACACCGTCTTCGGTGCTGGGGAAGTAACGCATATATGTTTAAACGATGGAGTAGTTGAAGGCTTACAACTATTAGAGAGAGCAGCCTTTAGCGTTCAGTACCACCCAGAAGCAGCCGCTGGTCCACACGATGCGGGATATCTCTTTGATCGGTTTATTACTTTAATGGAGAAAAATCCACGGATAAATGGGGTGACTGATGCCACGCGATAATTCGATTAAGAGCGTCTTGGTAATTGGGTCAGGACCGATTGTTATTGGACAGGCATGCGAGTTTGATTATTCTGGAACGCAGGCTTGTCGTGTTCTGAGAGAAGAAGGTATTCGGGTAATACTCGTTAATTCGAACCCAGCAACGATTATGACCGATCCTGAATTTGCAGATGCAACATATATTGAACCTATTACACCTGAGTTCATTGAACTAATTATTCAGAAAGAGAAGCCTGATGCGGTATTAGCAACTCTGGGCGGACAGACCGCTTTAAATGCAGCGATTGGTTTGCATAAAGCAGGGACTTTGCAGCGTTACGGAGCTAAGTTAATTGGTGCCGATGTAGATGCCATCGAACGCGGTGAGAATCGTGAAATATTTAAGACGATCGTTGAAAAGATCGGTGGCGAGTCCGCTAAGTCGATTATTTGTCACACAATGGATGAAGTTATAGTGGGCGCTCAGATTTTAAATTATCCAGTTGTGGTGCGTCCTTCTTTTACGATGGGCGGACTTGGCTCAGGAATCGCATACGATGAAGAGAATCTGCGCCAGATTGCAGGGGCCGGGTTACGTCATAGCCCAACTTCAGAAATATTGTTGGAAGAATCAATCATTGGCTGGAAAGAGTATGAATTAGAGGTAATGCGGGATAAGTTAGATAACGTTGTAATTGTTTGTAGTATTGAAAACATCGATCCTATGGGTGTACACACTGGCGATTCGATCACAGTTGCCCCAGCGCTCACTTTAACGGATGTTGAATTTCAGAACCTGCGTGATCTATCTATTGAGATAATTCGAGAAGTTGGTGTTGCTACAGGTGGTTGCAATATTCAATTTGCAATTAATCCTGATAACGGTCGCATAATTGTGATTGAAATGAATCCACGAGTATCGAGATCAAGTGCACTAGCCTCGAAAGCGACGGGATTCCCAATTGCTAAAATTGCTACCAAGTTAGCGATTGGTTACACCCTCGATGAGATCCGCAATGACATTACACAGGTGACTCCGGCCTCGTTTGAACCAACTTTAGATTACATCGTTGTAAAGACTCCACGTTTTGCTTTTGAGAAATTTCCAGATGCTGATCCACGATTAACTACGACTATGAAGAGCGTTGGCGAAGCGATGGCGATTGGAAGAAGTTTTCCAGAGGCGCTGATGAAAGCGTTACGTTCCCTAGAGCGCAAAGAAGCGGTATTTAACTTCCCGATCGATCGAAAGATCATTGACCTAGGAGCACTTCTTAATTCTATTAAGATTCCAACCGAGTACCGATTGCAAGGGGTGCAACAAGCGCTCTGGGCAGGTGCTTCGATTGATGAAGTGTTTGAAGCTACGAAGATCGATCGTTGGTTCCTAAAGCAAATATCTTTAATTAATCAACGTGCGGTGGAAATCGCTCAGCCCGGAGAAATCACTGCAACCTTATTAAGAAGTGCGAAAGAGATGGGCTTCTCCGATAATCAGATCGCTACCTTGCGATCGATGAGTGAGGAAGATGTACGCAAGGCTCGTCATCATTTAGCGGTTCGACCGGTATATAAAACCGTAGATACCTGCGCAGCCGAGTTTGAAGCCTTCACTCCTTATCATTATTCGAGTTATGAGGAAGAGACCGAAGTACGGCCACGAACAAAGCCGGCGGTAATTATTCTGGGAAGTGGTCCAAATCGAATTGGACAAGGTATTGAATT
>JBBQEE010000077.1:0-4885 GCA_038320375.1 Candidatus Nanopelagicales bacterium | reverse complement strand
GATTCCCACATTGCAACACTAGTAATTACTCCAGTTGGCTCTAGCCCAACATAAAAAGAATTATTTGGTCCATTTGATGAATTTGTGAAGCCTGTGGATGCGATTCTTTTCGTCCAAGTTGGTGCAAAGTTGCTTGAAAATTTAGTGATCGCACTCTCTACAGAGCCACCTGACTTCACCACTCCAGTTAATAGAAGATTGGGAGTTGTACCAGTCCAATCTCGAACCGCCTTCACTGCAGAACTTCTTACAACTGAAGTCAACGAGCCATTCTTAGCAATTTTTATCATTACTCCGTCAACTCGACCTTGTAACTTCTTACCCAGAAGTGTTTCTGAACTTGAACCAAAAACGCTCATTGATCCATCGTTATTTCGAACTATGGAATTTAGCTTAGTTTTTGAGCTTCCAATCTTAAATTCTTTGCCAAATACACCATCTGATCCAACGCTAATCACAAAACTTCCTGACTCTCTCGATCCTAAAATTGAGATCCCACTTGAGCTAACCGCAATAGCTTTTATTTCCGCTACTTGAACTGCAGGCAAAATATGAGTCTTTTGAACTTCCCCCATTGGAGAAATCTGCCAGAGCGTTAAATTATTCAAATCAGATCTAGTTGGTACTGCATTTTCTACCACCACACCATCGGGGTTAATCACTTTCGATGAGGCGGTAGCACTCTCAGGTAAACGCATATTTGATGAGTAACCGGCAATCCAGAGATTGCCTTGCGCGTCGGCGCTGGAGGCTAAACCAACTTCATCGCTTCCTCCATCAACCACCTTGACCCATAGGGGATTGTCGAGAAAATCACGAGCAGTTAACTCAATATCTGCAGTAACTTGATTTACATTCTTAAGGGTTAAAACAGAGGTGTTTGTTACGGACATTAACTCGGTTCCGAGTGAGTCGCTAAATTTATTTAGACTCTTTAGTGGAACTGGCTTAATTGCAGCTTCGGAAGTTAAAGGCTGAAGAAGGATCGCAACGAGACCCACCCAAATTGTTTTTTTAAGCAAGTTCTTTTGAACGATCATGGGCAGCTTTCATCGCCTGCGCGACAACTTCCGATAGGTGGGATTCATCAAATGAATTTAAGGCAGCAAATGTGGTTCCGTTAGGGCTTGTAACTTTTTCTCTAAGTTCAGTTGGTGAATCATCAGATTGATCCAGTAACTTGGCAGAACCAACAATTGTCTGAATAGTTAACGTCATTGCATCCGCTCGCGAGAGCCCAAGTGCAACTGCCCCATCAACCATCGCCTCTACAAATCTAAAGAAATATGCAGGTCCTGATCCACTTGTGGCAGTAACTGCGTCTTGTAAGTCCTCATCTACTTCAATAACCTTCCCAACCGCGCCTAGGAAACCCAGAGCAAAATCTCGCTCTTCTTTAGTCACTAAATCAGAGCATGAGATAGCAGACATTCCTGCACCAACTAGCGTAGGCGTATTTGGCATAACGCGGATCACTGGGTTGGCGCTCGTTTCAATCTGATCAGCGATAAAACTAATCTTTTTTCCCGCAACAAAAGATATAACTAAGGAGCCCTTGCGGATGGTTTCTTTAATTTCTTGCAGTACCGCCTCTAAATCCTGAGGCTTCACGACCAATAGAACAATATCTGCTTGCGCGACGTTCTTACTCAATTCTGCATTTGAAACTTTATATCGGTCAAATAATTCAGAAGCTCGTTCATTTCGTTTTTCAGAGATAGTTATTGAAGTTGGCATAATTTTATAAGTGATCAAGGCAGAGATGAGTGCCTCGCCCATAACGCCGGCGCCAATGACGGCGATCTGCCTATCTGAATTAGCCATAGCGAAAGAGTACGCGTAGGCTCTGCACCTATGTCAGAAATTAAGTCAGGTTTCGCACGCGATTGGGTTGAATTTATAGACCCCAATGATGCCGAAGAAATCTTCAAATGTGATCTAACTTGGCTCACATCATTCTGGACCTGTATTTACGGAGACGGCTGCCAAGGTGTCTTTAAAGACCGACCAAATGCAGGTTGTTGTACAGAAGGTGCGATGTACTCGGATGAAGATGATGAAGAGCGCGTACGTAAAGCGGCTGCTGATTTAACTCCTGAGATGTGGCAATTTTTTGAGCAAGCCCGACCTAAGAAGCCAAATGGTCATTTGCGAATTACTGATCTCGATGAAGATAAAGAGCGTAAAACTAGAACTATTGATGATGGATGTATTTTCTTAAATCGTAAAGGCTACGAAGCACCTGGATTTACTGGAAATTTTGGATGCGTTCTGCATCACTTAGCGCAAAAAGAGAATCGCCACTTCGTAGATACAAAACCTGATGTTTGCTGGCAGTTGCCATTACGTCGTAGTTTTGAGACTCGTGAAGTTGGCGAACGCGAATATTCAGTAACAGTTATTGGTGAATACGAAAGACTTGCTTGGGGCGATGGTGGAGATGATTTTGATTGGTACTGCACCAGCAATACTGATGCGCATGTTGGAAGCGAACCGGTTTACATTTCCAATCGCACTGAACTTCAAGCGCTAATGGGTGTAGAGGCATATGCAGTTCTCGCCAAACTTTGCGATAAGCGTGTTCAAGGAATCAGAGATGCACAAGCGCGTTCACTTCCACTCTTTGTAATTCAACACCCAGCCACAATCGCTGCTGGGAAGTAATCGGCGCTACACCCTAGAGTTAGCGCATGGCCAAAGTCGAGAAAGACCCATTCCGCTGCGCTGAATGCGGCTGGACCTCCCAAAAGTGGGTTGGCCGCTGTGGTGAATGCCAAGCATGGGGAAGCGTCGAAGAAATTGCCGCCCCAAAAAAACTCTCTCTTGTTCCAGGCCGAGTTACACACGCCGCGCTACCAATTGGCGATGTTGATCTTTCAGCCGCTCGCGCGCGAGCAACTGGTGTCTCTGAATTAGATCGAGTTCTTGGTGGTGGACTAGTTCCGGGAGCAGCAATTTTATTAGCTGGTGAACCAGGAGTCGGAAAATCAACTTTACTTTTATCGGTTGCTGCACAAAGCGCTGCGCGAGGAATCCCTGCGCTTTATATAAGTGGTGAAGAATCAGCATCACAGGTTCGTCTAAGAGCAGAGCGTATTAACGCAGTTGATCCACAATTATTCTTAGCATCTGAAACTGATCTCGGGGCAGTAATTTCTCATATTGATGAAGTTAAACCAGATCTGGTAATTATCGATAGCGTTCAAACTATTGGGTCAGCCACCGCAGATGGAACTCCGGGTGGAGTAACACAAGTCCGTGAAGTTGCTGGTGCTTTAATTCGTATCTGTAAGGATCGCGATATAACTTTATTACTTGTTGGACATGTAACTAAAGATGGGTCGATAGCCGGTCCACGATTGCTTGAACATATTGTTGATGTAGTTCTCCAATTTGAAGGTGAAAGACATTCGCGACTGCGGTTAATCCGCGCGATAAAAAATCGTTTTGGGGCATCTGATGAAGTTGGTTGCTTTGATTTAAGTGATGTTGGAATCGAAAGCGTCTTAGACCCAACCGGATTATTTACTTCACGACATACCGAACCAGTCCCAGGTACTTGTGTAACTGTAACTTTGGAGGGTCGTAGACCGCTTCTTGCCGAAATTCAAGCGCTCGTAAGTCAAGGCCGAGATAACGACTTTGGAAATGCCAGACGAGTCACTAGCGGCCTCGACTCAGCACGTACATCTATGACTCTGGCGGTACTGGAACTTCGTGCCAATGTTCGCGTAGGTGGTCGCGATGTCTATGCGGCAACTGTTGGCGGTATGAAAATGTCTGAACCTGCCGCCGATTTAGCGTTAGCGCTTGCGGTTGCATCAGCAGCGAAAGGTTTAGCATTACCTGCAGATTTAGTTGCAATCGGTGAAGTTGGTTTGGCGGGAGAAATTAGAAAAGTTAGTGGAGTCTCGCGCCGATTGGCAGAGGCATACCGCCTTGGATTTAAACGTGCGCTAGTTCCAACTGGAAGTGATACAAAAATCGATGGTATGGAAATTGTGGAAGTCGCCCGACTTGACCAAGCTTTAATTCGTGTAAAGATCAACACATGAGCCAAATCGCAACTCTCGTAAAATTACTTGGCCCAAACGCGGCGCTAATCACAGATCCAGATATAACTATTTCTTATTCACGCGATCAGGCACCATTTGCTGAATCAGCAACTCCACTGGCCGTACTTTTGGCCAAAAGTGCAGAAGAAATTTCAATTGCTCTTAAATTTGCCAATGAAAATTTAATTCCAGTAGTTACGCGGGGCGCTGGAAGTGGTCTCTCGGGTGGAGCAAATGCCACCGAAGGCGCACTAATAATTTCTACGGAAAAGATGAACCAAATTCTAGAAATTGATCCGGCCAATCAAATTGCCAGAGTTCAAGCCGGTGTTATAAATCTTGATTTAGATACAGCTGCGAAAGCACACGGATTGGCCTACCTTCCTGATCCAGCAAGCCGCGATTGGTCCACTCTTGGCGGCAACGCTGCAACAAATGCCGGTGGAATGTGCTGTGTTAAGTACGGAGTTACATCAGCTCACGTTCGTGCGCTTCAGGTAGTTCTTGCGAGTGGTGAAATTATTGAGTTAGGTAAAGCCACTAAAAAATCAGTTTCTACTCTTGATTTAACGCGACTCTTGATTGGCTCCGAAGGAACTCTCGGAATCATTACTGAACTAACTCTCAATTTGGAGATACGACCAGCTCCCCCAGCAACTTTGATCGCCACATTCCCAACCGTCACTAATGCAGCGGCTGCAGCTGCCGCTCTACTTAAATACCGACCTTCAATGTTAGAGATTGTTGATCAAACAACTTTAAAGGCCGTTCAAGCGTGGCATCCGCTGGGATTTGAAGTAGCGGGCAGTGTTCTTTTAATGCAACTAGAT
>JBBQEE010000076.1:0-4890 GCA_038320375.1 Candidatus Nanopelagicales bacterium | reverse complement strand
AAATGTATGAAGGAAAGGCTGACTGGTCGGCGATCTCACGACTGGTTGAACACTTAAAGCCAACCGGAACGCCAGTTTTAGGAAATGGTGACATTTGGTCAGGTAGAGATGGCCTAGAAATGATGAGAGAAACAGGCTGTGCTGGAGTAGTTGTTGGACGTGGTTGCTTAGGGCGGCCGTGGCTCTTCGCTGATTTAGTTGAAGCATTTAACGGTGGGGATAAAAAAGTTTTGCCAACTCTTCACGAGGTTCGTGAAATTATGTTTCGTCACGCCGAGTTAATTGTTGACTATTTTCAATCAGAAGATCGTGGATGCCGTGATCTACGTAAACACATGGCTTGGTATTTAAAGGGCTTTCGCGTAAATAGCGAATTGCGCCGCCAATTCGGAATGCATTCAACGCTCGCTGAACTTCGTGAACTTTTAGATCAATTGGTTGATCAACCATACCCAGTTGAAGTAGCTGAAAAACCTCGAGGTCGCGTTAGCCACGGAAGACCACCAACTTTGCCCGATGGCTGGCTACTAGATCCAGATGAAGATGTTTCAGTTGAGTTAGAAGATGCGTTTTCAGGCGGATGATTTTCTTTAAAATAATTCGACGAGTTATTGCCGCAGTCGTACTTGTCATAATCGCAGTCCCACTTTATGCGCTAGGAATTACTTGGCAAGCGGCACATAATCCAGTAATAAGAAATGGTGATGTGATTGTTGTGCTTGGTGCAGCACAGTTAAATGGCCGTCCTGGAGAAGTTTTGTTAGCCCGATTAACTGAGGCTAAGCGAATTTATGAACTTGGCTTGGCTCCACAAATAATTACAGTTGGTGCAGGCGCACCCGGTGATCGAACAACAGAAGCCGCTTCAGGCAAATATTGGTTAACAAACAATGGAATTAAATCTAGAAATGTAACCGCTCTTGAAGTAGGTAGAGATACTTGGGTCTCAACCGAGAACTATGTAAAGTTTATGAAACTAAAAAAATTTAAAGATGTAATTATTGTTACTGATCCATATCACTGTCGCCGAAGCATGACGATGGCAAATGATTTAGGCGTTACTTCTACTTGTTCGCCGGTCGCATCTGGCCCAAATTCTCTAGATAACTCTGGAAGACGCTATCTGATACGTGAAACTGGGGCTTACTTGGCATATATCAGCCTCGGCAGGCGCGGTATTCATATCAGCGATCACTTAGGGTAAGAGTATGAGCTTGGTAGAGAATTACAGCGAGAAAGATCAAGAGCGCTTTCTCTTTGAACCTGCTAAACGTGCGGGAAGAACTGAGTTCATGCGCGATCGCGCCCGCATTATTCACTCAGCCGCGCTCCGCCGATTAGCGGCTAAAACTCAAGTAGCGGTGCCTTGGGAAAATGATTTTCAACGCACCAGACTTTCACACTCATTGGAGTGCGCTCAGATTGGTCGCGAATTAGGTGAATCACTAGGTGCTGATCCGGATTTATTAGAAACTGCCTGTCTTTCACATGATTTAGGTCATCCACCTTTTGGTCACAATGGCGAAGAAGCTCTCGCAGAAGTAACTAAAGAATTTGGTGGCTTTGAAGGCAACGCCCAGAGTTTTCGTTTAATCACACGTATCGAAGCCAAGAGTGTTGATGCAGATGGCACATCAGTTGGTTTAAATTTAACTCGCGCTTCACTTGATGCGGGCACTAAATATCCATGGCTAAGGGCAATTAATCCGCGCAAATTTGGTGTTTATGATGATGATGTTGAAATTTTTAATTGGATGCGCGAAGGCACTCCAGCGGATCGTAAATGTATTGAAGCCCAGATTATGGATTGGTCCGATGATTGCGCATATTCTGTACATGATCTTGAAGATGCAATATTTGTTGGACAAGTTAAAGTCGATAACTTTGAACGTGATTTTGATATCTTGCATAAAGAAATGCAAGAGGGCTACGGCTCGACTGCAACAGTTGAGGAAGCCGCAGCGGCTCTGAAAAGATTGCAAGAGCTCTCTTGCTGGCCACGATATTACGATCGCAGCCATCGCTCACTTGCTCGCCTAAAAGATTCGACTTCACAATTAATTGGTCGATTTGTATTAGCCGCGGAGTTAGAGACTCGGAAAATCCATGGTGATGGTCCACTTCGTCGATATGAGGCAGATTTAGTTATTCCGCGAGAACAAGAAGTAGAAGTTGACTTCTTGAAAGCAGTAGCTGGGCACTATTTAATTAATGCTGTTATTTCACAAGAGCGATACGCCAAGCAACAGATCGTAATTAAAGAACTAGTCGAAATGTTGCACACCCATGCAACTGCTGAGCTAGACCCAATATTTGCTCTAGATTGGAAACATGCGCAGAATGAGACAGAGAAGATGCGCGTCGTTGTTGATCAAATTGCCTGCCTTACAGATCCAGGGGCTTATGCCCTTCATGCCCGCTTAAGTGCACTCAGTTAATATAAGCGTATGAGCGGACGCATTAAGGAAGAGGATGTCGCCTACATCCGTGAGCGCTCACCGATCGATGAAGTTATCGCAGACTATGTGCAACTTAAATCTGCTGGTGGTGGTCAAAAGAAATGTCTCTGTCCTTTTCATGATGAAAAATCTCCTTCATTTCATGTGACGCCGAGTAAAGGCTTCTTTCATTGCTTTGGCTGCCAAGCAAGCGGGGATGTAATTGCATTCTTGATGAAGATTGATCACCTAAGTTTTACTGAAACTATCGAGCGTCTTGCAGATCGTATGGGTTATCAGCTTCGATACGAACAAGGTAATTTCACACCGGCACCTGCTGGCAATCGGTCTCGTTTAATTGCCGCAAATGCACTCGCGGCTAAGTTTTATCAGAACTTACTTAACACCTCACCCGATGCTGCCCACGCACGCGAAGTAATGACCAAGCGGAACTTTGATAAAGCGGCTTGTGAGTTATTTGGTGTCGGTTACGCACCTGATGAATGTGACGGGCTGACTAAATATTTACGTGAAGAAGGATTTACCATCGATGAATTAGAGACTGCTGGGCTCTCCAAAATGGGGCAACGTGGTCCAATCGATAAATTCCGCAATCGTTTGATGTGGCCGATCAGAGATATCTCTGGCGATGTAGTTGGCTTTGGCGCAAGAAAATTGGCAAGTGATGAGGAAGACCAAGGTCCGAAATATCTAAATACTTCGGAGACTCCAATCTATAAGAAGAGTCAAGTTTTATACGGGCTAGATATGGCGAAGAAAGAAATTGCTAAGAAGCGCCAAGTTGTAATTGTTGAAGGTTATACCGATGTGATGGCGGCACAACTGGCAGGAATAACAACTGCAGTTGCAACTTGCGGAACTGCTTTTGGAGCAGACCATATTCGAATTATTCGAAGATTGCTTATGGATGATGATGCCTTTCGTGGAGAGGTAATTTTCACTTTCGATGGAGATGCCGCGGGACAAAAGGCAGCGATGCGCGCTTTTACGGAAGATCAAAAATTTGTTACGCAAACATTCGTGGCAGTTGAACCAGATGGGCTGGATCCTTGCGATTTGCGGCAACAGAAAGGTGATTTGGCGCTGCGAGATTTAATTGCAAAGCGCGTGCCACTATTTGAATTCGCAATTCGTACTGAATTAGCGCTGCACAAATTGGATTCAGCAGAAGGTCGAGTAAATGCGCTCAATGCTGCCGCGCCACTAGTTGCACAAATTCGAGATAAGTCACTACGGCCAGAATATTCACGCTTACTTGCAGGATGGTTAGGTGTAGAAGTTGAAATAGTTTCTGCGGCAGTTGCTCAGGGTTTAAGACGTGCACCACAGCAAGGTTATTCTTCAACGGCAGATGAGCCAGTTGCAGAAATTCAATGGCGACCAAATCCACAAGAGCAACGCTTGATTTTAGAGCGCGAAGTTCTTAAAGCACGCCTACAAATGCCCTCTTTAATTTCGAACTGGGGTGAAATTGAATTAGATGCATTTACGCATCCGGCTTATAAGCAACTCTCTGAAATCATTGGAAAGTTAGATGAGCAGAGTTCAGTTGAGATTGAACAAATTGCCGATGAAAATATGCGTTCTTTATTTACCGAACTTAATGTGGAACCTATTCGCGCCGATGGTGAAGTCACTGGACAGTATGTTGAAAGTATCGTTGCGCGATTACGCGAAGTTGGAATTTCACGTGCAATTGCAGAACTTAAATCTTCGCTGCAGCGGTTAAATCCAGTTGAAAATGAGCAGGAGTACAACCAAGCATTCGCGGGATTAGTGGCTCTTGAGACCACCCGGCGGGGGCTGCACGACCTAGCACTTCGCTCGATTTAGACCCATTGCGCCTCGTGCGCTAACATTGCGCCAGCCGAGTAAGTAAGTAATACGTAGTCCCTGATAGCTCAACGGCAGAGCAGCCGGCTGTTAACCGGCAGGTTCTTGGTTCGAATCCAAGTCAGGGAGCATCAAACTAGCAAGCGGGTATAGGTTGCCGATATGAATTTGCAGACATCATGGCGCAATCAATTGTTGCCGCTGCGCCTAATGCGCCTCTGGTTAGGTGCCACTTGGATTTATGCGGGTTGGGATAAGGCCAGCGATCCGGGATTCTTAACTTCTGGTTCGACAACATTTATTGGTTCGCAACTTTCTAGCTACGCCCAAACATCCCCTCTTGGATTTTTACTAGATCAGATTCTTATTTATCCAACGCAGGTTGGATTATTTGTAATGATCTCTGAGTTTGCAATTGGATTTGCGACTCTGCTTTGGATTGCGCCAACATGGGCAGCCTTCGGAGGTTTCTCAATGTCGATGGGACTCTGGCTCTTTAGTAGTTGGAGCGTTCAACCATACTTTTTAGCAAGTAATTCAGCGTACGCAGTTCTCTGGTTGGTATACTTCCTCTTTCTATATGGAGCGCGGTGTAAGC
>JBBQEE010000075.1:0-4983 GCA_038320375.1 Candidatus Nanopelagicales bacterium | reverse complement strand
GCATCCCAACCAATCGGGTGCATAACGTTGAAACCTTTTTGTATCCAGTATCGAGCGATTACATCGCCAAGTGCGTATGCCTCAGCGTGACCCATATGAAGATCGCCAGAAGGATAAGGAAACATATCTAAAACATATTTTTTAGGGCGCGGATCATCAGCGCGTCCAGATTTA
Organism: Candidatus Nanopelagicales bacterium; assembly: GCA_038320375.1. GTDB lineage: Bacteria > Actinomycetota > Actinomycetes > Nanopelagicales > Nanopelagicaceae > Planktophila. The sequence continues at coordinate 4,809 of JBBQEE010000075.1, read as the reverse complement.
AATGGTTCTAATTTGTCCCATATTGGAAGCCATTTTTCTTGCACATAGGCGAAGTCATACGCAGCATGCGTTTGCTCATCGCGAGGTGTGCTCATCCGCTTAGTTTATCGGGATTTAGCCCCAAGTAACGCCAGTTAATTCTTCACTTAGCGTCCATAAATTTGTAGCAAGGCCTTGATCATATGCAATAGAGGCGGCACGAGTCAGTTTTGGATAGCCACGCAATTCCATAACCCCATCAGGTCCAATGTATGAGGCGCCATAAAGATTAGGAAAAGTTGCAGCACATAAAGTTGGAAGTGCTCCACGTTTCGCGCTTTGCGCAAAAAGTGCATTAGCGAGTGCTCCCGCACGATCTTGCACTGAGGCCCCAGAAATTAAGTTGGTATTGGCATAACCGGGGTGAACTGCAATTGCATTGATTCCCCAATTATTTTTCATACTGCGACGTTGCAATTCGTAGATAAATAATAAGTTTGTCAGCTTGCTCAGGGCGTAAGCCGACCATGGATTGTATGCACCAACCCCACGGGCGCGATCGCGAAGTTCATCAATTGAAATGCCACTTACTCGCGCGGCGCGATGCATCTGAGAAGAAACTGCGACAACGCGTTCTTTAACTTGGCTGCGTAACAAACCAGTTAAGGCAAAGTGCCCTAGGTGATTTGTTCCCATCTGAAGTTCAAAACCATCTTTAGTTAGCGCAAATGGGGTGCCCATAACTCCAGCGTTAAGAATTAAAACATCAATATTTTCATTAAATTCTTCGGCAAATTTTCTAACTGAAGCCAGATCTGCCAAATCTAATATTCTTGAAGTTATGCGCTCACTTGAAAATTCAGCAACTGTTGCCGCACCTTTTGCTGCAGAGCGAGCAGTAATTGTGACTTTCGCTCCTGCTTGCAAAAGCGCGTGGGCCGCTTCTTTTCCGATTCCGCTGGTGCCACCGGTAATTAAAAATGACTTCCCAGATAAATCACCGATTTGAGAGGCGGTCCATTCGCGCGGAATGGATGTTACTTCTGACATTTTTTCCTAGCCCCTAGCCATATTTGAATATTTTTAAACGATGTAATTGCGTGGAGATAAGGGGATTCGAACCCCTGACCTCTTCCATGCCATGGAAGCGCGCTACCAACTGCGCCATATCCCCGCGTCTTACGAGACGCTAATTCTAGCGCACGTGATCCGGCACTTCGGCGCCAGATTCTTCACCAAAGACTGGCTCCAGAATTGAGCCAGCGTTATGTTCAGCTAAATGCCAACCTTTTGGGCTAGTCTGCAAAATAGACCAACGTGCATTTGATAGCCCGCCAACTTTGCCCCAATGCGCCATTGGTAAATGTAAATAGCGTCCAATCAAACAACGCGCAGTTCCACCATGAGTTGCCACAACAATTAATTGATCCTCTTTATCTGCAAGAAATTCATCAATAACCGCACTTGCACGCGCCGCAACTTCGCTACGACGTTCTCCAATAGTGCCAGCAGGGTTATCGTTCCCATCAATCCAGCGCACAAAATTTTCGAGATCAGTGGCACGATTTTCGGTACCAGTCTTGCCTTCCCAATGACCTCCATTTGTTTCGCGCAGGCGTTCATCAATAGCAACTTCCATATCAATAATTTCAGATAATTTTGAGGCTGTGACTCGTGCACGTTCTAGATCGCTGCTAAATATTGCAGTTGGTTTCATCTGCGCAATAATTGGTGCAGCCAACTCTGCTTGATAAAGACCAACGCCGTTTAGTGCGATATCAGAGTGACCCTGAAAGCGATTGGCTACGTTCCAATCTGTTTGACCATGGCGCCAAAGTAAAATTCGGTTGTTCTTACCCGCCATTTGCAATGTTTTCTTTTACAACATCTAGTTCGATTGTTGGGCAGTCATTCCAGAGGCGATCAAGCATGTAATAACGGCGAAGTTCGCTGCTTTGAATATGAACAACTAAATCCGAGTAATCCAAAAGAATCCACTCATCGGTTCCTTCACGACGAGCCGGCTTCTCACCAACCTCGCGGAGTTTCTCTTCAACTTCATCAGCGATTGCATCAACTTGGCGAATATTGGCGCCTGTTGCAATTAAGAAAACTTCAGATAAAACCATTTGATCAGAGAGATCGATGGCAACCATCTCGGTACCAAATTTTTCAGCGACTGCACGTGCTGCTATTTGTGTGAGCACGATAACGCTTTTACTTGCTGGCATAGAGGTGGTGCTCCTTTATATAGGCGCTCACACTTGGTGAAACGCTAGTTAAATCTCCTGCACGAACTTGTGTTGCAGAAACATTTAACGCATTGATATCCAGAGTTGGTGAACCCGGAAATTCTGGTCGGTCAATCACTATGAATTGAACCATTTCTTGTAATTCTTGAGTGCGATGCCACTGGCTAATTTTAGCGAAGGCATCGGTACCTAAAATCAAACTTATCTGATCATCCGGATAGGTCTGGGCCACTGCTTCTACCGTATCAATCGTGTAACTCGGACCCTCTCTTAAAATTTCAATGGGATTTACTTCTACCACCATGGCAATTTCGGGCAGCAAATCTTTTAAGGCAATTTGGCACATCGCCCGACGATCTTGAGCAGCAGCCACTGGAGCTTCTTCGCGAAGCCGAGGTTCTCCTGCTGGAACTAATAAAAGTCGATCGGCAATCTTGCGCACAATAACTTCAGTTATGACGTGCAGGTGTCCGTTGTGGATGGGGTCGAAAGTTCCACCATAGATTGCAATTTTTGCCAAAGGAAATGGTTAGTCGTTATCTAGACGAAGAACTAGATATAAAAATAAAGTGAAAATCACGAAGGCGCCTATTCCGAAAACGAGGGGAGATGCTGGGAGTTCGCGAAGTGGTTCTGATGCCAAGTTGATCATGGGTACAGACTACCCCCGCCCTGCGAGTAACTCTAAAAAGCGCGCCTCATCAATGATCGCTACGCCGAGTTCCTGCGCTTTTGCTAATTTAGATCCAGGATCGCTGCCAACTAAGACATAACTAGTTTTCGCTGAGACCGAACTCGCGGCTTTGGCGCCATGAGCAACAATGGTTTCGGCGATTGAATCTCTCGTGAATTCCTCAAGTCCTCCCGTAACCACAAAGGTTAGCCCGGCCAGCGTTTGTGGTAACTCGGCAACTTTCTGCAACTGCATTAATACTCCAGCGCTCTCCCATTTAGAAATGATGTTGCGATGCCAATCAACTGCAAACCATTCCACAATTGATTGCGCAATTGTTTCGCCTAAGCCATCTACTTCTGCCAACTCCACAGAACTGGCCTTGGAAATGGCTTCCATGGAACCAAAGGAATTAGCAAGTGCTTGTGCAGCAGTTGGACCAACGTGGCGAATTGATAACGCAACAATCACCCGCCAGAGCGGCCGTGATTTAGCGGTATCTAAGGCAAGGAGTAACTTCTCAATATTTTTACCTTTGCTACCATCTTTCTTAGTGAAGAATTCTGAAGTCATTAACTTACTTTCAGTTAAATCGAATAGATCAGATTCATCCAAAATAATTCCATCAGATAGCAGCGCACTTGCCGCTTCATATCCCATCACATCTATATCGAGTGCGGCTCTAGAACCAATGTAGTAAATGCGCTCTCGTAATTGCGCTGGACAACTCTGTGTATTTGGACAACGGATATCGATATCACCTTCGGTAATTGCCCGAAGTTCACTCGCGCAATCTGGACAATTAGTTGGCATTACAAAGGCCCGCTCTGAACCATTTCGTTTATCGATCACCGGTCCGAGAACTTCTGGAATCACATCTCCCGCTTTACGAATAATTACAACATCACCGATGAGCACACCTTTACGTTCAATTTCTTGTGCGTTATGAAGCGTGGCATTAGTGACCGTAGAGCCCGCAACTTTTACTGGTTCCATAAATGCAAACGGGGTTACGCGTCCAGTGCGCCCAACGCTAACTCGGATATCCAGTAATTTGGTTGTTACTTCCTCAGGTGGGTATTTAAATGCAATAGCCCACTTTGGGGCACGAGAGGTGAAACCTAATTTTTCTTGATCTGCGATCGAATCAACTTTAATTACCACGCCATCAATTTCGTGCTCCACATCGTGGCGATGCTGGTTGTAATACTCAATATATTTCTCAACTTCAGCACGAGTGCCGCAGACTTTAAATCGATCACTAGTTGGTAGCCCCAGCTCTTGTAGCGATTTATATGCAGCAGATTGTGCGGCAAAGTTCCCACCTTTATTTGCGCCAACGCCATGAACCACAACGCTTAAAGGACGTGATGCGGTTACTCGCGGATCTTTCTGGCGCAGCGATCCAGCAGCGGCGTTGCGCGGATTGGCAAAGAGAGTCTTACCGGCTTCCTCTAAACCTTCATTTAGTTCAGCAAAGGCGGCTAATGGAAAAAATACTTCTCCTCGTACTTCAATTTGATCTGGAATCTTCTTACCGCTTAGGGCGTGAACCAATCCTTTAATAGTTTTTACATTTAGCGTTACATCTTCGCCAGTGACTCCATTGCCACGGGTAAGTGCGCTAATTAGTACACCATTTTCGTAGAGCAAGTTAATAGCCAATCCATCAACTTTTAGCTCACATAAATATTGTGGAGTAGAGATTTCTTTTTCTACTCGATCGAACCAAGCAGATAACTCTTCGGTATCAAAGACGTTATCAAGGCTCATCATTTTTTCCAGATGGTCTCGTTGTTCAAATGTTGTAGAAAAACCACCGCCAATATGTAATGTTGGTGAATCAGGTGCTAGTAACTCCGGGTTCTTGGCCTCAAGTTTTTGAAGTTCCTTAAGCAGCGAATC
>JBBQEE010000074.1:0-5020 GCA_038320375.1 Candidatus Nanopelagicales bacterium | reverse complement strand
CTCTTATGGGAAGTAGAACCCCAGATTTAGGGTCGTTATTCCTCGAAAAATCTAGCGCTGGGGTGCGGAGAGGGTGAGCAGCATTCGGGTATTTCCTAGCGTATTAGGTTTAGCCGCTTCCAAATCCAAGAATTCTGCGACACCAGCATCGTATGACCGCAGCAGCTCTTGATAGACATCAGGAGCAACGGGGGTACCTTGAATTTCTATAAATCCATGCTTTCCAAAAAATTCAGTCTGAAAAGTTAAACAGAAAATTCTTTCTACACCAACTTCAGATGCGCGCTCGATAATGCGCTGCAAAATTTGGTGGCCAACACCTTTTTTTATAAAACTTTTCTCAACCGCAAGAGTTCGAACTTCAGCAAGATCATCCCAAAGTACATGCAGGGCACCACAACCAATAATTTTTCCATCTACTTCAGCGATAGTAAATTCCTGAACACTTTCATAAAGTGTGACTGTCTCTTTCGAAAGCATCTGGCCCGGTGCAGCGTATGAATCAACTAGTTCACGAATTACTTTTACATCGCTTGTGCGAGCGGGTCTAATTGTTACCATTTTAATCTGTTTCAGGTTTAACCAGTGGGAATAAAATAGTTTCACGAATTCCAAGCCCGGTCAGTGCCATCAGTAATCGATCTAAGCCCATTCCCATTCCACCAGTTGGTGGCATAGCAAATTCCATTGCGCGTAAGAAATCTTCATCTACCTGCATCGCCTCTAAATCGCCTTTTGCGCCAAGTGTTGCTTGCTCGATTAAACGCTCACGTTGAATAACTGGATCAATCAATTCTGAGTAACCAGTTGCTAATTCAAATCCATCAACATAGAGATCCCATTTTTCAGCAACTCCGGGAAGATCGCGATGTGCGCGAACCAATGGTGATGTATCTACTGGAAATCCCATTACAAATGTTGGCTCAATTAATTGATCTTTAGCCACATGCTCAAATATTTCTTCAGCCAGTTTTCCAGTAATCCACTTTGGATCTATTTTCATGCCTAATTTCGTAGCAATTCGCTTAAAATCATCAATCTGTGTGAGTGCAGTGACAGATTCTCCAACACCTTGCGTGATAGCTTCATAGAGAGAAATTTCTTTCCAATTTCCACCGAGATCTGCTTGTCGACCATCATGATGAGTAACAACATGTGAACCCGAAACCGCTAACGCAGCGTTCTGAATAAGTGTTTTAGTTAAATCTGCAATTGAGCGCCAATCTCCATAAGCCTGATAACTCTCAATCATCGCGAACTCTGGAGAGTGCGATGAGTCTGCACCTTCATTACGGAAATTTCTATTTATTTCAAAGACCCGTTCCAAGCCACCAACTACGCAGCGCTTTAGGAAAAGCTCTGGCGCAATACGTAAAAACAGTTCCATATCGTAAGCATTTGAGAAAGATTTAAATGGTCGGGCAGCTGCTCCACCATGCATTACTTGCAACATAGGAGTTTCAACTTCAATGAAATTCTCTTGGTGGAATGTCTCACGAAGAGAACGCATAACAGCTGGGCGTAACCTGGCATTCGAACGCGCTTCTGGTCGCACGATTAAATCCACGTAACGCATACGAACGCGGGTTTCTTCAGACATTGGCTTGTGATCATTTGGCAGCGGGCGAAGTGACTTAGCCGCTATAGCAAATGAATTAGCTAAAATAGAAAGTTCACCGCGCTTGGAAGTAATGATTTCGCCAGTAACGCTAACAATATCTCCAAGGTCAATATCACTTTTCCAAGAATCAAGAGTTTCTTGTCCTACTTTGTCCAGCGAAAGCATTGCTTGCAACTCTGTGCCATCGCCTTCACGCAACGTTGCAAAACAAAGTTTTCCAGTATCGCGTTTGAAAATAATACGGCCAGTCAAACTTTGAATGTCACCAGTTACCGAATCAGTTTCTAATTCAGAATACCTACTGCGGATTTCACTAAGTGATGATGTGCGCGCTACAGCAACTGGATAAGGCTCAATTCCACGTTCAATTAACCCAGCGCGCTTTTCGCGACGGATCCGCAATTGTTCAGGAAGATCGTCCTCAATCGGAGATTGTGGTTCGTTGCTCATAATGAAGGAAGTCTACCGACTAGATATTTCGCTCGTGGATAAGGCGCAACCCGATTAAAGTGAGATCAGGCTCATGCTCATCAATAGTTTGTGAAACTCCAATAATTAATGGAGCAAGTCCACCAGTTGCAATAACGGTTGGAGCCTCATCATAACTCTCTGCTAATTCAGCGGTAATGCGCTCGACTAGGCCATCTACTTGCCCAGCAAATCCAAAGATAGTTCCGGACTGTAAAGCCTCAACCGTATTTTTACCGATAACATTTTTCGGACGAATTAATTCAACTTTGCGTAACTGCGCCGCTCTAACAGAGAGTGCGTCAACGGAAATTTCAATTCCGGGTGCAAGTGCGCCTCCCAGAAATTCACCCTTGGGGGAATCAACATCTAGATTTGTTGAGGTTCCAAAATCAACAACGATTGCTGGCCCACCATACAAAGTATGTGCTGCCAGAGTGTTTACGATGCGATCTGCGCCAATCTCTTTTGGGTTATCAACTAAAAGTGGTACTCCCGTTTTAGTTCCGGGTTCCACAATTGTGGTTGGTACATGAGAAAAATAAGTTGTCATCATGGTTCGAAGCTCACGCAAGGTTGCTGGAACCGTCGAACAGATGGAGAGACCAGTCACTTCGAATCCCGAAACGAGAGCGCTGAATTGCAACCACAACTCATCTGAGGTGGTTCGCGGATCTGTTTTAACTCGCCATGACCTCACTAGTTTTTCGCCATCAAAAATTCCTAAAACAGTGTTGGTATTTCCGACATCAACGGTTAGTAACATAATTACTCCACTCTCAGATCTAGGCCGATATCAAAAACTGGAGCCGAATGCGTAAGCGCACCAATCGCCATGAAATCCACACCACTTTCAGCGTAAGCACAAGCATTTTCTAGAGTTATCCCTCCGGATGCTTCGAGCTTGCAACGTCCCTTAACGAATTCAACTGCCTCTTTACATTGTGCAGGAGTCATATTGTCGAGCAGCACTAAATCTGGATTCTGCGAAAGAACTTCGGCTAACTGTTCCAAAGTATCAACTTCGATTTCTATTTCTGATTTGGGATAAAGGCTTCTAACTTTTTCAAATGCTGCAACAACTCCACCTGCCGCGACAATGTGATTATCTTTTATTAAAGCAGCGTCACTCAAAGTAAGACGGTGATTAGTTCCGCCGCCCATGCGTACAGCTGCTTTCTCCTGCAATCGCATCCCTGGTGTTGTTTTTCGGGTATCTCGGATTTGGCACTTCGTTCCTGAAATGGCTTGTACCCAAGTATTTGTTAGCGTTGCCACACCACTTAAATGCCCAAAAAAGTTAAGTGCCGTTCTCTCTGCAAAAAGAATCTTTCTAGTATTGCCAGTTACTGTAATTAATACATCATTTGCTTTTACTTTATCTCCATCTGCTTTAAGCAGCACAATTTCATTCAAACCTACTTCACGTAGAACTGCTTCAGCTACTTTGATTCCTGCAATAACTCCATCTTTACGAGCTACAAAGTCACCCGTAGATATAGCGCTCTCTGAAATTGTTGCAGTGGAAGTAATGTCCTCTCCACCTGCCAAGTCTTCAGCTAACGCCAATTTTATTAATTCAAAATCATTAGGCTCTAGATTCATCACTGACCCACTTCTTGATAGGTGGTACTGGAATTGCCACGCACATCCATCTCTTGCACGATTCTTTTACGCCACTTTGGATCTGTTTTTGGAAAATCTTCTCGCCAATGTGAGCCACGTGTTTCTTGACGGATTAGTGCCGATTTTAAAATTGCTTGCGCCAATTGAAAAAGATTTGTAGTTTCCCAAGCTTCGACACAGGGAATATTGCTTGTGCGATCTTGGATACGTGTTAAATCTGAACTTGTTTGTAAAAGTGAATCGGAAGATCTCAATACGCCAGCGCCACGACTCATACTTAACTGCAATTCGATTCGGACTGCGGGATCTAACAGGAATGTAGCTGACGAATTCTCAACTGGTATTCCTTGCGCTAAAGAACTCTGGGCAATGTCAGCAGCAATCCGCGCACTAAATACTAAACCTTCGAGCAGTGAATTTGATGCGAGACGATTTGCACCGTGTACCCCAGAACAAGCGGTTTCACCACAGGCATAAAGACCGGTCACACTAGTTTTTCCATTTAGATCTACTCGAACTCCACCTGATGCATAGTGAGAAGCGGGTGCAACGGGAATTAAATCCTTTGTGGGATTTATATTATTTGCAATACAAGATGCGTAGATTGTTGGAAAGCGAGTTTCAAATCCTTCTAAATGCCGAACATCTAGCCAGACATGATTGGCGCCACTTTTGTTCATGCTTCGCATTGAAGCAATCGCAACCACATCTCGAGGTGCTAACTCTGCTAATGCATGTTCTGCAACCATGTAGCGTTCGCCACTCTCATCGAGCAAGAAAGCACCTTCGCCTCTCACGGCTTCACTGATCAGTGGTTGCTGACCTTGTGAATTATTTCCCAACCAAAGTACGGTTGGATGAAATTGTATAAATTCAACATCAGAAACTTTCGCTCCTGCCCGCAACGCCAACGCCACTCCATCACCAGTGGAAACGGAAGGATTTGTGGTCTGCGCAAAAACTTGTCCAAGGCCGCCAGTTGCAAGAACTACCGCTTTACCGAGTGCGCGACCCACTCCATCACGACTTCCAGCACCGATAACGTGAAGCGTTACGCCACAAACGGCTCCGGCTACATCTTTAATCGCATCTAAGACCAACGCATGTTCTACTAATTCGATTTCGGGATCGGCGTTTACTGCAGCAATTAGCGCACGTTCAACTTCTGCACCAGTTGCATCTCCGCCTGCATGCAGAATGCGATTACGTAAATGTCCACCTTCACGAGTTAAAGAAATCTCGCCACTATCTTCGGTATCAAATATTGCACCACGTTCAATTAACTTACGGACCGCTTCCGGGCCT
>JBBQEE010000073.1:0-5115 GCA_038320375.1 Candidatus Nanopelagicales bacterium | reverse complement strand
CTCGAAACTCGAGCATCGAAATCTGGAAATGGCCTAACGCTAGTTGTCGCTCCCCCCAGCTCGTTTGCCGCTTCAAGTAAAACGACTTTCTTGCCAGCCTTCGCTAAATAAGCTGCAGCGACCAAGCCATTATGTCCACCACCAACTACGACTGCATCATATTTTTGATCAAGACTCATTTAACAGTGACCTAGAGTGCTCGAGAAATTCTGGTAATTGCTTCGGTAATTATTTCGGGACTAGTTGCAAAATTAAATCGGACATAACTCTTTCCAAGTGGACCGTAAATATGTCCTGAGTTCAGTGCCACTTTTGCTTTTTCGATCAAGACCGCACCCGGATCCTCACCTAGGTTTAAACCGTTTACTTCCAGCCACGCCAAATATGAACAGTGAGGCAAGTTATACCCAACTGCGGGTAACTGCTCAGCAATTAATTTGGCTAGTAACTTGCGATTGTGATCAAGTAAATCAATCGCTTGATCAAGCCATGGCTCACCCTTTTCAAAAGCCGCTACCGTGGCAAATGCGCCGAGTAGCGATGCGCGGTAGTGCAGCGCTGGTGGCAGTTGATTGAGGCGCTCGTGCATCTGTTCAGATTGCGAAATTATGATGGCGCACTTTAATCCAGCAATATTCCAACCTTTACTTGCAGATGAAATGGCAACGCCAACAGCCGCTGCATCTTCACCAAGCGAGAGAAATGGAGTAAACGGCTGTTCTTTATATGTCAGAGGTGCATGAATTTCATTTGAGATTACGACAACGCCATTTTCTTTAGCAAGTGCTACGATGCGCTGTAAATCAGATTTAGTGAAGACTTTGCCAAACGGGTTATGCGGATTACTAATTAAATGAGCAGTGATACCACTTCGATAGGCCGCTTCCAAGCCTTCCCAATCGAGGCTCCAGCCAGTTCCATCTGAAGCGTTGACATCTTTTTTAAAGGAAACATCCACCATTTCAATTTTGGTTTCATTTATCCAAGTATAGAAATTTTGATAGACAGGTGAACTGATCAATACTTTTTCACCTGATTTTACAAAAACTCGAATTAATTCAACTGCGGCAACGCCCACATCAGTGACTGCGCGAACATAAGTGGGATTTACTTCCCAACTCCAACGACGCTTTGCAAATCCAGAAAATGATTGACCGAGTTCAGGGATGGGACCGAGGTAACCCATATCTGAGTTATTAATCATCTCGGTAAGTACTTCACGAATTGGGTCGGCTACCGGAAAATCCATTTCAGCAACTGGAAGTGGCAATATCTCTTTTGGAAAAGCACGCCATTTTTCGCTATGTCTTTTTTGTAGTTGCTCTAGCGATGGAACAGCTATTTGTGGTGCGCTCATTTAGGTGAGTATTCCAGCGAAACTGAATTAATACACCAGCGCTGATCAGTTGGTACATCAAAACCTTCGCCTTCAAAGACATGCCCCAAATGAGAATCACAGGCGGCGCACCGGACTTCAGTGCGTACGCGTGGGGCAAGGGAGCGATCTTCGATTAATTTCACAGCATCATCAGCAGTTGGCGCATAAAAAGAAGGCCACCCGCATCCCGAATGAAATTTTGCTTCAGATCTGAAAAGTTCAGAGGCGCATGCTTTGCATCGATAGATTCCAATCGCATCAGAATCTGTGTACTCACCCGTGAAGGGGCGTTCGGTAGCACCGTAGCGCAACACGTCATAAGAAAGTGGATCAAGATTTGCCTTCAAGGCAACTTCATCAATTTCTATTTTCTTCTCGCTCACTCGGCCACCTCTTGTGGAAATGCAACGCCTGCGCTGGAGTGGCAGTCATATCCATTGGGATTTTTCTGTAAATATTTTTGGTGATACTCCTCAGCTAAATAATAAGGAGTTCCGTGAGTTTCAAGAATTTCAGTAACAATCGGCCCAATTCCAGCCTTATCTAGCGCGCCCTGATAAAGATCGCGAGTAGCGAGCGCCTCTGAATTTTGAGCAGCGGTATTTGTATAAATTGCGCTCCGATATTGAGTCCCAATATCTCCACCTTGGGCGTTTAGAGTTGTTGGATCGTGCATCGTCCAAAACTCTTCTAGTAAGCGTTGGTATGAAATCTCTGCTAAATCGAATTCGACGAAGACCATTTCTGCATGTCCGGTTCGACCAGAACAAACTTCTTCGTAAGTGGGGTTGGCCGTGGTTCCCCCCATGTATCCAACGCTTGTTGAAATCACTCCTGGCAAATTCCAAAATCTTCGTTCTGCTCCCCAGAAGCACCCAGTTGCAAAGTAAGCGATTGATGTCGTCATGTTGCATATTCTCGCATTAGATATCGAGAATGCGCTCAACGATTGCGCAAGATTCGGTAGCCTTCTCCTACCTGCGCCCCCGTAGCTCAGGGGATAGAGCACCGCCCTCCGGAGGCGGGTGCACAGGTTCGATTCCTGTCGGGGGCACGCGATATAAATCACTGGCAATTAGAGAAATCTTTTCCCATTCATCCTTGTTAATCACACCGTAAGCAGGGAGAATTACTCTCTTACGCATTCAAATGCGTTTAAGTTCTTCCCTACGAAGTTTTTATATGAAGGAGCCTGCCCATGGATTGGCGACATCAATCTGCCTGCCGCGATGAAGATCCAGAGCTTTTCTTCCCCGTCGGAAATACCGGCCCAGCCTTAACTCAAATTGAAGAAGCCAAAAAAGTTTGTAATCGCTGCAGCGTAAAAGATCCATGCTTGGCTTGGGCGCTAGAGAGCGGCCAAGATGCAGGAGTTTGGGGCGGACTTTCTGAGGATGAGCGTCGTGCCCTTAAGCGCCGTGCGGCCCGAAATCGCGCACGTATGTCAGAACAGAATAATTCCTTTTAAATTATTTAAATCGGAAATCTAAGTTGGGCTTCAGTTCCACGTTCTGTTCTAACTAAATCGATTGTTCCGCGTAATTCATTTTCGGTGAGAGTTCGGACGATCTGCAGACCCAGATTTGAAGATTGAACAATTGAGAATCCATCGGGAAGACCTACCCCGTCATCAATAATTGTGATCATGGCATTCTCGCCAAGCCGCGCACTCTCAATTGTTAATTTAGTGCCAGACTTTTCTAAGCCATGTTCAAGTGCGTTATGAATTAATTCAGTTACGACCAAGGAAAGTGGAGTGGCCACTTTTGGATCTAGAGCACCCAGAGCACCGGTGTGCGAAATCTCCAACTCCCCCATACGTGGGCTTAAATCCAAAGCGTGCGTAACTAACCGTGTTAGTACGTCATCAAATGCTACCGATGCTTCCGTGCCACTTGAAAGAGTTTCATGAACTAAGGCGATGGAGGCAATTCGGCGCACCGCTTCATTTAGCGCCGCACTTGCAGCCGGATCCTCAATACGGCGAGATTGCAATCTAAGAAGCGCCGATACTGTCTGTAGATTATTTTTCACACGATGGTGAATCTCACGAATTGTTGCATCTTTAGTTACTAACTCACGTTCGCGCCTACGTAACTCAGTTACATTCTGCAGCAGAACGATCGCACCGATTCGATCACCACCTTCTAAAAGTGGAAGCACTAAAAGATCAATTGTTCCACCAGTATTCTCTATTTCAACTCGCCGCAGAGCCTTGCCACTAAGTCCAACTTCAATCGCCTCTTCATGCGCATCGCGCTTAACGAGAGAAACTTTTCGAGCCAGATCACCCAGAATATTTTCTTCTAACTCTTCCGACCAACCCAATCGACTAAACGCGGATTTAGCATTGGGGCTGGCATAAATAATCGCTCCATTTATATCTAAGCGGATTAGACCATCACCAACGCGAAGTGCAGGATCAAATAACTCACTATGTTCGGTATAAGGGAAAGTGCCTTCGGCAACCATTCGATAAACCTTATGCGCCACTTCTCGATAATTAAGTTCTAGTCGACTTGGTTGACGCATCAAGTCGGCATTTCGATGACGAGAAATAACTGCAATAACTTGGTCATCCATCATTAGCGGTATAGTTTCCTCCTTAACCAGAATTTCGCCTAACTTTTCTGGTTGCGCATCACGGATTATGTCCGCTTCAGATAGCGCCTGATCTATTCGCGGACGCGCTCCCCATTCAATTTCATCACCAATTACATCTTGCGCAAAGACTGTTGCTGCAGTCGTCGGACGAATGTGAGCGACTGCTACATATCCGCTGGGCCAACTTTTAAAGTCTTTACGTAGTGGAACCCAGAGAATCAAATCTGCAAATGAAAGATCAGCGAGTAATTGCCAATCTGTGGTCAACTCACGGATTCGATGTATCTGTTTAACATCTAGCGGGCTGCGGCCACGTAAATATTCTTCAAGGGTTTGCATACGTTTACCTAGAGCCAACGATCAAGAGCTGGCGCTATTTCCTGCGTTGCAAACCAAGTGAGTTCCTCTTCCAGGGAGACTTCAAATGCACATTGCACAGTCTCCCAATTAGCCAGCCCTTTTAGAAGAATAAAGTTCTCACCATGTTCAGATATTTCAGAATCTTCTATCTCTAAAGAAAGGATTAGCCCCGGTTTATTTAAATCTGAGCGCATCTCAAGTGCTTCATCGGCAGCCAACATCGAAAGAAGGAATTCACCTTCCTCTTCATCCATATCACTATGAGCTACTAAGAATTTAATTGTCGGGGCATAAAGCGGCCCACATTCCATCTCTCCTGTTTTTAGGAAGGCTTGGATTTCATCTGCCGTGACAGGGAGATAACTGCGCATGGTGCTAAGAGTAATAGATTACGCCAAAAGATATTGAGTCAGGCTCACAAATTCTTTGCGGATCAGGGTTCGTTCTGCAACTGATGCAATTGGAGTTCTAGCCAATAAGGCCTGATCGGTGACTTTGGAATCCCAAGGTATTTGCTTAATGACTTTACTCTTCGGGCTGAGAACTTGCATTTCGCGATTAATCTTACGATTTCTTGAATCCACTTGAAGAGATACCAAATTTGCTCGAATTAATCGGGATGCAAATAATTGTTCAGTTATTTTCTGTTGGGCACTTGGTATTAAAGAAATCATAGAAGTTAGGCAAAATTGATGAGAAAAGGTATTGGCCCAAATTTTAACAATGGATGTCCATCTTCGATCGGTTAAATCAATTGCAAAATTTCTCACTGA
>JBBQEE010000072.1:0-5183 GCA_038320375.1 Candidatus Nanopelagicales bacterium | reverse complement strand
GGGCGAGCCTCACCGCACAAAATGGTTTGATGAAACAACCCCAATCGGCCGACTTTCAGCGCCAGATGAAATAATTGGCGCTGTGATTTTCTTAGCGACAGATGCCTCTTCGTACATCACCGGTCAATCAATCGTGATTGATGGAGGAATACTTAGTGGCGGAGATTGGGATTCTTATAAAGATAACTGATTAGGCCTGCTGTTGCATTGACCATAAAGTCCAAATGTGTGATCGGACTGAAAGTGGCTGACGCATAATTGTCAGAATCTGGAATGCAACATCATCTGGGCGTAGGTAATTCGCAAGGGCGGGAGCGCCACTTGTTCTTCCAACGCCGATTGCAAATTCAGTTTCAGTTCCAGCTGGGCAAACTAGAGCTACACGAACACCCTTAGCGCGCATTTCGCGATCGAGCCCACCAGCGAAACCAACCTGAGCAAACTTTGTTCCTGCGTAGATTGATTCATCTCCACCGCCACGGAAACCTGCAACCGAAGCGACCATGATTACGTCGCCAACTTTCTTCTCAATCATTGTTGGCAAGCAGGCACGAGTAATATGAACTGTTCCTTCAAAGTTTGTGCGCATCATGCGATTAATTTCATCATCGCTGTAATCCAAAACAGATCCGTACATACCAATTCCCGCATTAGGTACTACGCAGTCGATGGTGCCAAAAGTGTCGATTGCAATTTTCGCAATTGCACGAGAGACAGATGGCTCAGAACAATCACCAGCATGTGCAACCGCGTTCGCTGAACCCAGTTCTGTCACTAACTCATCTAGCTTGGCTTGGTTTCGGGCGTTTAGAACGACCTTGGCCCCAGCCTCCACTAATTGGCGCGCCGCAGCCGCACCAATACCTGTTGTAGCTCCAGTGATTACTACTACTTTGCCGGTGATGTCTCTGAGTTCATATGTCATGGAGGTAGGTTAGATAAGAATGGTCGCCCTTGCAAATAAAGAATTCAGTGTCGAAATGTAAGATTCTAAGCAACACACCCATTTTCAGATGAAATTAGGGCGTAGAAGCCCCTACATTTTGAACCTCATCCATTGGAGACTTTGGGTGAAGTATTGCACTTAGCGAAGTCCGGTTTGATCCCGGCGCTGTCCCCGCAACTGTAATGATCGAAAGGTCATAGCCAGGTCGCCTATTTCTTTACTGCAAGATCCGACCTCGGAAGAAGGTTGGGCTATCCGTAGCCTGAACTTCTTCCCTTCCGACTTCTAGAAGGGCTCTCCCAAGCAATGAATATTCAAGTAAAGAAACGTAACGATGAATTTGAATCTATTGATTTGGAAAAGATGCACAAGGTTGTTTTCTGGGCGACGGAAGGGATCGAGAATGTCAGCGCCAGCGAAGTTGAAATGCGAAGCCAGCTGCAATTTTATGAGGGCATAACTACCGCTGATATTCAAGAAACGCTAATTAAAAGTGCTGCTGATTTAATCAGTGAAGAATTTCCGAATTATCAATATGTCGCAGGACGCTTGATTAATTACCATCTGCGCAAAGCTGTTTATGGGAGTTATACCCCTTGCTCTATTTATGAACTGGCAGAGCGCAATGTAAAAAACGGCTTTTATGACAGACAAATTCTTGAGGCCTACTCAAAATCAGAATGGGACGAACTTAATTCCTACATTCAGCATCAAAGAGATGAGAATTTTACTTACGTTGCTATGGAGCAATGGCGCGGCAAGTATCTAGTACAGAACCGTGTAACTGGCCGAATCTTTGAAACTCCCCAGATGGCCTACATGATGATTGCAGCGACACTATTTATGTCCTACGAAAAAAGCGCTCGCTTGCAGTGGGTTAAAGATTATTATGACGAAACCAGTTTGGGTAATATAAGTTTGCCAACTCCTGTGATGGCTGGAGTTCGTACACCACAACGCCAGTTCAGCAGTTGTGTTCTTATTGAAGTTGGAGACAGCCTCGACAGTATCAATGCAACTTCAAGTGCAATTGTTAAATATGTTAGCCAAAAAGCAGGTATAGGTATTGGCGCGGGCAGAATCCGCGCCCTAGGATCTCCGATTCGAAATGGCGATTCTTACCACACAGGTGTAATCCCCTTTTATAAATTATTTCAGAGTGCAACCAAATCTTGCTCTCAAGGCGGAGTTCGCAGTGGCTCTGCAACTCTCTACTATCCGCTTTGGCACTTAGAGATAGAAGATTTACTAGTTCTTAAAAATAATAAAGGAACAGAAGATAATCGTGTGCGCCATATGGATTATGGGGTTCAATTTAATAAGGTCATGTATGAGCGTCTTATTTCTGGTGGAGATATAACTTGTTTTAGCCCGGATGAAGTCCCTGAAATGTACGATGCTTTTTTTGCCGATCAGAACCTTTTTAAAACATTGTACGAAGCAGCAGAAAAAAATCCATTACTTCGTAAAAAATCCTTTAAGGCCGCAGAATTATTTGGACGTTTTATGCAGGAGCGCAAAGATACCGGCCGCATTTATTTACAAAATGTTGATCACGCAAACACTCATAGTCCATTTAAAGAAGAGATTGCTCCAATCAAAATGAGTAATCTCTGTAGTGAGATTGACCTCCCAACCATTCCGCTAAATGATATTAATGATGAATTAGGCAGAATTGCGCTTTGTACCTTAAGTGCAATTAACTGGGGGAATGTATCCAAGCCAGCAGATTTTGAAAAATTATGTCGCTTAGCAGTGCGTGGCTTAGATGCACTTCTTTCATACCAAAACTATCCAATCAGAGCTGCGCAAATTTCAACTGAGGAGTTTCGACCACTTGGAATTGGAATTATTAACTTTGCTTATTTCTTAGCAAAAAATGGCACGTCTTACAGTGATCCCGCCGCTCTTGCCTTAGTTGATGAATATGCTGAAGCGTGGAGTTATTACCTAATTAAGGCATCTGCTGAATTAGCCGTTGAATTTGGACCTTGTACGCGTTGGCAAGACTTGAAATATGCCGATGGCAGACTTCCAATTGATACTCGTAAAATGGATGTGGATGAACTTGTTCCGCACGTTGAGCGCATGGATTGGTCAACTCTTCGTGAAACCATTCAAAGTACGGGTATCCGCAATGCAACTCTAATGGCGCTCATGCCAGCTGAGACCAGTGCGCAGATAAGTAATGCCACGAACGGTATCGAGCCACCGCGTAGTTACGTCAGCATTAAGCAGTCTAAGCACGGAGTTTTGAAGCAAGTTGTTCCAGAATTCGAAAGATTGAAAGATCAATATGAACTTCTTTGGGATCAAAAAAGCCCAGAAGGATACCTAAAGATTTGTTCAATTTTACAAAAATATATCGATCAGGGAATCAGTATTAACACGAGTTACAATCCAACTTTTTATCCTGAAGAAAAGATTCCAATGAGTGAGATGTTAAAACATCTGCTCTTGGCATATAAGTACGGTAATAAGCAGTTGTACTACTTCAATACTTATGATGGACAGGGAGAAATCAATATTCAAGACTTAGTTAAATCTGAGCCATTGATTGAGATGCTCAAAATGTCACCTGATGAGGATGAAGACTGTGACAGCTGTGTTATTTAGTAAGAAGCAGAAGATCCACCGAAACCAACAAAAGAAGGAGACATCATGAGCGTGTTTAATATTTCCAATAAGAAGAACCATACAAAATCGCTTGCCTTCTTAGACCCTGAAGGTGGTTCACCGGTTCAACGTTTTGACACCCTTAAATATCCGCAATTCGATAAGTTGACCGAGAAAGAGTTGGGCTTTTTTTGGCGCCCGGAAGAAATTGATGTCATGAAAGACTCAAAAGACTTCCGTGAATTAACCCCTCATGAACAGCATATTTTTACTAGTAACTTGAAGCGTCAGATTTTGCTGGACTCGGTTCAGGGAAGAAGCCCAAACCTGGCATTGCTACCTTTAGCAACTTTGCCAGAATTGGAAGTTTGGATTGAGACTTGGGCCTTTAACGAGACAATTCATAGCCGCAGTTACACGCACATTATTCGCAATGTTTATTCCAACCCCACTGAAGTCTTTGACGAAATCTTGAGTATCGAGCCAATTATTTCTTGTGCTGCTGATATCAGTAAGTATTACGACTCACTTATTGAATATTCACTTTGGTACCAGACTCTCGGAATAGGGACTCACCAAGTGAACGGTAAAACAATTGTTGTAGATCTCTACGAATTAAAGAAGAGATTATGGCTCTGCATCAATAGCGTGAACGTTCTTGAAGGTGTTCGCTTCTATGTAAGTTTTGCCTGCAGCTGGGCATTTGCTGAGCTTAAAAAGATGGAAGGTAATGCGAAAATTATTAAGCTAATTGCGCGCGATGAGAATGTTCACTTGGCTTCAACGCAGATCCTTATCAATGTTCTGCCAGATGACGACCCAGATTTCGCAAAAATTAAAGAAGAAACTCGCTCGGAATGTATTGAAATATTTCAAGCAGCAGCAGAGCAAGAGAAAGATTGGGCTCGTTACTTATTCCAGGACGGTTCCATGATTGGTCTCAATGAAAAACTACTGTGTGATTATGTTGATTACATTCTTGAAAAGCGTTTAACTGCAGTTGGGCTTAATGATGAGAAAAAGACTTTGGCTAACCCACTGCCTTGGACTCAGAAGTGGATCGCCGGAGCAGACGTTCAAGTTGCTCCTCAAGAAACTGAAATTACAAATTACATAATTGGTGGCACAAAACAAGATTTAGATGGAGCAACATTTGCGGGCATGAGCTTGTGATAACCGTTTACTCTAAGGATCAATGTCCCAAATGTGTAAAGGCGAAGGAACTTCTTCACCGAAAAGGTGTTAGGTATGTAGAAATTGATATTGAGGCCGATGAGGAAGCGAAGGTTTTCTTAGTTTCTCAAGGTTTTCAATCTCTTCCTCAAATCGAGGCCGATGGAATATTTTTAGAGGGTGGACTGGCTGGCCTAGTTAGTCAATCTGAAGATTTTTTTGATCAACATAAAGTCAGCTAAATATTCATTCTATTTAAGGAGATAAAAATGAAGAAAAATTTGAAAATTTTTACCGCTGGAGTATTTGCAGTTGCTCTTACCCTCACAGGATGCTCATCATCGTCAGATGATGCAGCGCCGGTTGAAATTGCATGCTGTTAAAATGCGGTTCTTGCTACAGTCAGTGTTGGATCTTTGTCAATTGCCACAGGAGAACCGGCTTACTA
>JBBQEE010000071.1:0-5367 GCA_038320375.1 Candidatus Nanopelagicales bacterium | reverse complement strand
CGCATGGAAGCAAATTTTGGGAGAAGAAGGCTTTTTAGTTCCAACGTTAAGAAACCTGGGAATTATTAGCCAGAGTACAACTTTAACTTCAACAGCTTTCGCAGTCGTTACTGGAATGACCTATAACTTCTTGCCGTTTATGACTTTGCCACTCTTTGCCTCAATCGATCGCATCGATCCGCGGACGCTAGAAGCATCAGGTGATCTTTATGCGAATGGTTTTACAACTTTCCGCAGAGTCACCCTTCCGCTATCAATGCCAGGAGTTGTTGCAGGAACTCTTCTGACATTTATTCCAGCAGCTGGTGATTATGTAAATGCCGCGATCTTAGGTAGCCCTAATACCAAGATGATCGGCAATGTAATTGAATCTCGTTACTTCAAAGTCGTTGACTACCCAACTGCAGCAGCGCTTTCATTTACTTTGATGGCCGCCATATTAATTCTGGTAACTGTCTATATTCGTAAAGCTGGAACGGAGGAGTTGGTATGAGCAAGAAGATTGTGGATGCCTCAATTCCAACGCTGCCGCTAAGTGCGAAATTCTCACGCTGGTTTGGACGAAATCTGATTCGCGTTTATATGTTTATCGCCTTTACTTATCTCTTTATTCCAGTGGCTTACACATTCGCCTTTTCATTCAATGATTCAGGAAAAAGTAATCTGATCTGGAAAGGCTTCACACTCGGTAATTGGCAGAACCCATGTGGTGCTCCAGAGATTTGTGCTGCACTTGGTAATTCAATAAAGATTGGATTATTGGCAACGATTTTCTCCACAATTCTCGGGACCATGATCGCTTTTGCGATTGGGCGCCATAGATTTAAAGGCCGCTCGACCTCAAATCTATTAATCTTTTTACCAATGGCTACTCCAGAAATTGTTCTAGGTGCCTCGCTTCTATCGCTCTTCTTGGTTTTCAAAATAAATCCAGGTTTCTGGCCAACAGTTATCGCACACGTTGTTTTCTGTATTTCATTCGTTGTGGTGACCGTTAAGGCGCGTATCGCTAGTTTGGATCCAAGACTCGAACAAGCCGCCATGGATTTATATGCAAATGAATTCCAGACTTTCCGCCGCGTTACTTTGCCATTAGTGGCACCCGGAATAGCTGGTGCGGCACTTCTTGCCTTTAGTCTCTCATTCGATGATTTTATTATTACTAATTTCAACTCGGGAACAGTTACGACTTTTCCTAAATTTGTTTATACCGCGGCGGCGCGTGGAATTCCAGCGCAGGCAAATGTAATTGGTTCTGCAATGTTCTTCCTCGCGCTGACAATCGTCATCATTGGACAGATAGTTAGTAACAAGCGTAAAATTTCGTAAATGGTTAACCACGGCAACATGTACGGGCCAAGTTTTACATTTCTTGGAATTCCACGATGTGATTTAGATGATCCAAGTACTTATGCCGATGCCGATGTCATAATTATTGGTGCGCCAATTGATTCTGGAACTTCACATAGATCGGGTGCAAAGTTTGGACCACAAGCAATTCGTGGTGGAGATTATTTGCCGCATGATGGTGAGCGCCGACATCTAGCACTTCGTGTTGATCCGCTACAGGCGTTAAAAGTTTATGACGCTGGCGATTTATTAATGCCGGGTGGCGATCTAATTAAGTCGCTAAAAGTCTTGGAAGAAGCCACTGAAAAGATTTCGCGCGCTGGAAAAATTGTCGTTGTCCTTGGGGGAGATCATTCAATTGCCTCTGCCGATATTGCCGGAATTGCCAACCATCGCGGTCAAGGCAAAATATCAATGATTCACTTCGATGCCCATGCCGATACTGGTGAAGATCAATTCGGTGCTCTCATCGGACATGGCACGCCAATGCGTCGCTTAATTGAATCTGGTTCTGTGCGTGGAGATCGTTTCTTGCAGTTGGGGCTTCGTGGTTATTGGCCAGATGCCAAGACCCTTGATTGGATGCGCGATCAAGGAATGCGCTCTTATGAGATGACGGAAATACATCATCGTGGATTAACAACGGTCTTAGATGAATCTTTTGCAACGCTAACCGATGGATGCGATGGAGTATTTCTTTCAGTTGATATCGATGTAGTTGATCCCGGAATGGCGCCCGGCACCGGAACACCTGAACCGGGTGGAATGACAAGTCGCGAATTACTTGAAGCGGTGCGCAGAATTTGTTTGGAACTTCCAGTCGTCGGCATTGATATTGTCGAAGTTGCGCCAGCATTTGATAGCGCGGATATAACCGCCATTTTAGCTAACCGTGTCGTACTGGAAGCTTTATCGGCAATTGCTAAACGCCGCAGCGGTACTGCGTATTCACCAACCCAAAATCTGCTCGATCGTTAAATAATGAAGAGTTTAGTAATTCTCGGTTCAACCGGTTCTATCGGTGTACAAGCGTTAGAAATAGTGGACGCTAACCCGGGTCTTTTTAAAGTAGTTGCTATTACATCTGCGGGATCAAACCCCGATTTAGTTATAGCCCAAGCTAAGAAATTTGGAGTTTCGGTTGTTGGTGTGACTAAGAATTCTGATTTGATTAAAGTGGCGCTGCCTGGAGTAACGGTTATTGATGGCGCGCTGGCTTCAACAGAAATTGCAGCGATAACTTGCGATGTTGTATTAAATGCAATCACCGGCTCAATCGGTCTTGGACCAACACTGGCTGCCTTAAAAGTAGGCAATCAAGTAGCGCTAGCTAATAAAGAGTCATTGGTTGCAGGTGGCGACTTGGTGATGTCACTAGCTAAAGAAAACCAATTACTTCCAGTTGATTCTGAACATTCCGCCCTCTGGCAATGCTTAATGGGTGGTAAAAAATTGGAAGTCTCTAAACTAGTTTTAACGGCAAGCGGTGGACCATTTCGTGATCGAAGTGATCTAAGCGCCATTACTGTGCAGGAAGCGCTAAACCATCCAACTTGGACTATGGGACCAGTTGTGACAATAAATTCGGCAACGCTAATGAATAAAGGTTTAGAGATTATTGAAGCACATTATTTATTTGGTCTTCCGTATTCGCAGATAGAGGCGGTAGTTCATCCGCAGTCCATTGTTCATTCAATGGTCGCCTTCGTTGATGGTTCGACTATCGCCCAAGCATCGCCACCTAACATGAAGGGCCCAATTGCTTACGCACTTAATTTTCCAGATCGCTTAAAAGGTGCAACCACACCACTTGACTGGAGCCTCGCGCAGAATTGGACTTTTGCACCAATTGATAATGAGAGATTCCCAGCCGTTGAACTGGCACGACGTTGTGGTGATTTAGGGGGAGGGCTACCTGCAATCTTTAATGCAGCTAACGAAGTTTGTGTGGCAGCCTTTATTGAAGGAAAGATTCCATTTACTTCAATTATCGAGACTGTCGAGGAAGTAGTGCAATCTCTTGGCTCGAAGTCAGCCGGCTCACTTCGTGATTTAGCAGATGTCAGTGCGATCGAAGAAGATGCTCATGCGATTGCAAATCAACTTCTCATGAAAGTAGCCCGTTAATGCAACTCCTTGGAATTTTTGGATTTATCTTTGCGCTTCTATTTTCGGTGATGATTCACGAATTCGGGCATTACTTAACTGCTCGCAGATATGGCATGAAAGTCTCTGAATTCTTCCTGGGTTTTGGAAAACGAATCTGGTCACACCAACGTGGAGAAACTGAATTTGGGCTCAAGGCGATTCCTGCTGGTGGTTACTGCCGCATTGAGGGCATGACGCCAACCGATGTCATGCCAGAGGGCGAAGAATCTCGCGCCTTCTATCGCGCATCATCTGGTCGTAAATTAATTGTGCTTGGCGCAGGATCCTTCCTTCACTTTGTACTCGGATATATCTTGCTCTTTATTCTGCTCGCCGGAATCGGTATTAACCAAGTGCTGCCAGTCGTCGACTCAGTTGTTGCTAAAAGCGCCGCCGCCGAAGCAGGTTTTCAAAAAGGTGATGAAATCTTGGCGATCGATGGAAATCGTTCAACTGATTGGGAGTCACAACTCTCTAAAATCAGAGATTCATCTGGGCGTACTCTGACTTTTACAATTCTGCGTGGCGGAGTTGAGCAAGAAATTAAAGCGGCACCACGTATGACCAATATTGATGATGGATCTTCTAGATATGTTCTAGGAATCATTAATGAATTTGGTACCAAGCGCATCAGCCCGATTACTTCACTAGGAACTGCAGCCAAGCTTACTTGGCGCTTTACCTCGGCCTCAGTCACTTCTCTAGTACAACTTCCAACGAAAATTCCAGCACTTATAGGCCAAACTTTTGGTGGCCAAAAGCGAGATGAAAATGGTTTAGTTGGAGTAGTTGGTGTCGCACGTGTTTCTGGTCAGGCTGCCTCAAGCGGAAACCTTTCGACCTCAGAACGTCTTGGTACATTCATTTTGATTGTGGCCAGCCTAAATATATTTGTTGGACTCTTTAATTTACTTCCGCTGCTTCCACTAGATGGTGGACATATGGCGGTAGCGATTGCCGATGAAATTCGCGCTTTCATTGCACGTTTACGTGGTCGAGTACGCCCAGCGCCAATTAATGTACAAGTTCTTACTCCAGTGACAGCGGTGGTTTTTGTGATCCTTGCCGCACTGACCGTCTTGCTACTTATTGCAGATATTTTTAATCCAATTTCTCTCAATCTGTAGTGGTTAAATCGCCCTTCTCGCACTTATCAGGCAGAATACAGGCATGGTTGATTTAGGAATTCCCAGCGCACCTCCTGCCGCGTTACATCTACGTCGTAAAACTAACCAACTTATGGTTGGCAAAGTTGGAGTCGGTAGTGATTCACCAGTAAGCGTGCAATCAATGTGCACCACTCTTACCTCAGATGTAAATGCGACTTTGCAGCAAATCGCAGAGTTAACCGCCTCGGGTTGCCAGATAGTTCGCGTTGCAGTTCCTAGTCAAGATGATGCTGATGCTCTCGCGCAGATCGCAAAGAAATCGCAGATCCCAGTGATTGCAGATATTCACTTTCAACCAAAGTATATTTTCGCTGCCATTGATGCCGGTTGTGCGGCAGTTCGCGTTAACCCGGGAAACATTAAGCAATTCGATGACAAAGTTAAAGAAGTAGCGAAAGCTGCTGGAGATGCCGGTATCCCAATCCGTATCGGAGTAAATGCTGGCTCACTTGATCCACGCCTGCTCGCCAAGTACGGAAAGGCCACCCCCGAAGCGCTAGCCGAATCCGCACTCTGGGAAGCATCACTCTTTGAAGAACATGGTTTCTCAAATATAAAAATTTCAGTAAAACACCACGACCCCGTAACAATGGTTAAGGCTTATCGCTTATTGGCGGCTCAGTGTGCTTACCCACTTCACTTGGGTGTAACAGAGGCTGGTCCAGCTTTCCAAGCGACAGTTAAATCTGCAACCGCCTTT
>JBBQEE010000070.1:0-5416 GCA_038320375.1 Candidatus Nanopelagicales bacterium | reverse complement strand
CCAATTGGTCGTTGAGGTGGACGTGGAACTACGCCACCAGTTGAGAATGGATTATTTCCGGGACGTGGTGGACGTGGAACTACGCCACCAGTTGAGAATGGATTATTTCCGGGACGAGGTGCCGTCGATTTAATTTCGGGTACTGCAGTGTTATCGCCATCGCTTGGCGCAACTGATGTGACTGCAGGTGCTGCGGCAGCTGCTTCAAGTCGCGATGCTCGTAGCGCTTCTAAATCAACGCCAAGTTCAGCGGCGAGTTCAGCGGCGAGCGCTGGATCAACTTCTACGCCTTTTTTGGCAGCGCTCTTTTTAACTGCTGCTTTCTTAACTGGCTTCTTCTCTTCAACCGGTTTTGCATCGGGATACATTTCGATGAGCTTGCGCACAACTGGCGCTTCTACTGTCGATGATGCTGAACGAACGAATTCGCCCATTTCTTGGAGTTTGGCAAGAACAACCTTGCTCTCCATACCGAGTTGTTTTGCCAACTCATGTACGCGGACCTTTGACACGTTTCTCCTGTCTTGGCCCGCAATCTTTATTCTAGATATTTATCTAGGGATGCGAGCCTTAGTTGTACGACCTCATAATCTGAACGAGCTCATTTAAGTTTCATATCTTTCGCATCCATTTCTTGTAAACGCTCATCAAGGAACGTTTTAAATTTTGAAACATCCGGCGCTTGCTCGAGCTTGAAGGCCCACTTAAACGCTTTCCGTTCTATTGCGGTGTAACCACACGAGATGTGTAGCCACGCCCCTCTACCGAAAGTTTTACGCCCATGCACTGGAGTTACTACCCCATCGCGCAGATTTACTCGCAGTAGATCTGTTGAACTTTCAGTCTTGCGGCAAACAATGCAAGTTCGTATCGGTGTGATACTCAATCGCATTTACGCCACTTCATTCGTGTTCAACAAGCCCCAAGGATAGCCGAGCACGCCTGAAATCACCTAAATGGCTGCGTAATTATGCGGGTGATGGGGTGTCTGGATGGATATCAATTCGCCAACCAGTCAAGCGAGCGGCAAGGCGCGCATTCTGTCCATCTTTACCAATTGCAAGTGAAAGTTGATAATCAGGAACCGTAACTTTGGCAGAGCGAGTAGCAAGATCCACAATTTCTACCTTCGCAACTTTCGCGGGTGCAAGTGCGTTAGCCACAAATACTGCTGGATCTTCTGACCAATCAACAATGTCAATCTTTTCGCCATGCAACTCATCCGTCACTGCACGAGAGCGTGCACCCATTGGGCCAATTAAAGATCCCTTAGATGAAACTCCAGCACGATGTGAGCGAACCGCAATTTTTGTACGATGTCCCGCCTCGCGTGCAACCTCCATAATTTCAACAATGCGATCATTAATTTCTGGAACTTCTAGTGCGAAAAGTTGCTTAACAAGTGTGGGGTGGCTGCGCGAAAGCATAATCTCTGGACCTTTCAGCCCTTGCTTTACTTCAACCACGAAACACTTAATGCGATCTCCGTGTTTATAAACTTCACCCGGAACCTGTTCTTGCGGAGGAATACGACCTTCAACTTTTCCTAAATTAACATTAATCATCTTTGGATCGCGACCTTGCTGGACTATTCCAGAAATCACATCGCCAACAGAAGCGCTAAATTCACCAACGATTTCCGCATCATTAGTGGCACGCATCTTTAACTTAATTACTTGACGAACCGTGGTTGTGGCAGTGCGCGCAAAACCTTCAGGCTCATCCTGATCTTCACTTATGCGCTCCCCCAACTCATTAAAAGTTGGTACCAAAATACGTATTTCACCAGTTTCGCGATCGATGCTGGCGCGTGCCTGTCGCTTGGGAGCATCAGTTTCGTAATAAGCAGTTAATACACCTGCTTCGATTTCAGTAATTAAAACTTCTAGTGGAATCTGCTTATGGGTTGCTAGCGCAATCAAAGCAGCGACATCAACTTGTCCCTTATTCAACGACTTCATCCTTGCGATTAAATTCGATCTCAACAACGGCGCGTTTAATATCAGCAAAATTGATGGTGTGGGTTTTAATTCGCCCTTTGATATTTTCAACTAGCGTCGCCTGAGTTTCATCAAATTGCGTAAGGCGACCAATGGTCTCGGTGCCATCACCTAAAGTCACTTTAATTAATCGAGTTAAATTCTTGGTCCAATGACGCGTCTCGGTCAGCGGACGATCTACACCGGGTGACGTAACTTCTAAAGTAAAAGGTGTCTCATCTAAAATTATTGCAGTATCTAATAGCTCTGAAATCAACCGTGAGGCAACGGTTACCTGATCCATATTTAGCGGGGTAAGACCATCGACAACACAAGTAATAATTCGGTGATTGCCGGGGGATGCGATTTGGACTTCTTCTAGAAAAAACCCAGCCTCTGTAACAGCTGGTGAAACTAGATCGGTTATGGCTTGAGTAAGCGACACTTCTTGCTCCTTAAATATTTAATTGTTATTAAGTTTTTCTTACATCCCCTAATTTACCAGTGATTAACTCCAGTGCGAAATCAGGTCGTAAGTAACTCGCAGAATCATTATAAAAGTTACACCTAGATAGAACTTGCGGATAAAGCCTGATCCTTTAGAGATCGCAACACTTGAACCAATAAGACCGCCCGCAACATTGGCTACTGCCAAAATCAAGGCTAACTTCCACATAATGGAAGAGCCCACACCTATAACGATAATTGAGGCCAAATTGGTAGAAGCGTTTACAACTTTTGCCATAAAGGAAGCATTGATAAATTCAAAACCAAGAACACCCACAAAGAGCAACATTAAAAATGCGCCAGTTCCGGGACCGATTAATCCATCATAAAAGCCGATTACCGATCCCCAGAAGATAGCAATCTGAAAACGGCGCCGATTGGCGTAACGCATCTTTTCCACTTTACCTAGTTCAGGTTTACTTAAGGTGTAGAAAAAAATTGCAAAGAGCGCAACTACGACCGCTAACTTAAGTTGCTGAGTTGTGATGGAACTAGCAAGGTAAGAGCCAATTCCGGAGGCGATAAAGGCTGGGCTAGCGATGGCGGCAATTAATTTTCCGTTATTTGCTGCATTCATTCGATACCGCAGCGCCGCTGCAGTTGTTCCAAAGAAGGCAGCGGTCTTGCTGGTACCAACTACCTGAATAGTTTCAGTCTGCGGGAATGCGATCAACAGCGCAGGATTTTGGATCAACCCGCCACCACCAGCGATTGAATCAACGAAGCCAGCGGCAAAGATTGCGATAAATAGAAATATAAAAGTTAGAGTTGAAAGATTTTCCAGCACGTTATTTGATGGTGCTGAGCAAGGTCGCGATTGAATCAACTGCGCTGGCAACTGGGACTTCTTGCTTATCGCCACTCTTGCGAACTCGAACTTCAACTTTGCCTTCTTCTAACGCTTTCCCAACAACAACGATTATGGGATTACCAATTAGTTCAGCATCCTTAAATTTAACACCGGGGCTTGCGCCACGACGATCATCGAGCATTACGGAAATTCCACGCGCTTCTAACTCTTGCCCAATTTTTTCAGCAGTTTCGAAGATAGCGTCATCTTTTCCTGCAGCCACAATATGCACCTTGGCTGGCGCAATTTCTGCTGGCCAAGATAAACCAATTTCGTCGTGGCTCTGTTCAGCGATTGCTGCAACGGCTCGCGATACGCCAATTCCATATGAACCCATGGTGACTACTTGTGACTTTCCATTTTGATCAAGAACAGTTAATCCAAGTGCTTGGGCATACTTGCGACCCAATTGGAATATATGACCAATTTCAATTGCACGATCAATAATCACCGCTGTTTCGCACTCGGGGCAAGAATCTCCTTCGCGAATTTCGGCCGCTTCCAAGTAGGCGTCTGGTGTGAAGTCGCGGCCATTTACAACATTGCGGGCATGCCGATCTTTTTTATTAGCACCTGTTACCCAAGATGTTCCCGGTGCTACACGTGGATCGGCGTAGAGAGTTATTCCAAATTTTTCAGCATCTTGTGGTCCGATATATCCCTTAACCAATCCTGGATGCTTTGCAAAATCAGCATCTTCGAAGGTGCGTAATTCTTCAACGCCAGGTAACCCGGCTTGTAAACGCTTAAGGTCGACTTCTCGATCGCCCGGAACTAAAACAGAAATGGCTTTTTTATCAGCCATCAAAAGCACATTCTTTAAAGTTAAAGCCGCTGTATAGCCACCACCAAATTTTTCGTTTAGTACAGCAACTAGCGAATCAATGGTTGGTGTATTTGGAGTGTCTAGCTCATCGATTGCGGCAACCCCGCTGGCATCTTGGGCTGGGACTTTTGTGATCATTGCCTCTACATTTGCAGCAAAGCCACATTGCGGACAGAGCACATAGGTATCTTCACCGGTTGCACAAGGTGCTAAAAATTCTTCAGACTTTGAGCCACCCATAGCGCCAGATACCGCTTTTACAATGTTGTATTTCAGGTGGAGTCGATCGAAAGTACTGACGTAGGCATCGCGATGTTTTTGATAAGAAATATCAAGACCTTCATCGGTTAGATCAAAAGAGTAAGAATCTTTCATTACGAACTCACGACCACGGATAATTCCGCTACGAGGGCGCGCTTCATCGCGGAACTTATTTTGGATCTGATAAATAGTTAGTGGTAAATCTTTATAAGATGAATATTCGCCCTTGACCATCAAGGTAAACATTTCTTCGTGAGTTGGCCCTAGTAAGTAATCGCCACCTTTTCGATCCTGCAGGCGAAAGAGTGATGGCCCGTAATCTTCCCAACGATTTGTGGCTTCATATGCCTCACGTGGCAAAAGTGCTGGGAAATGAACCTCTTGGAATCCAGATTTATCCATCTCTTCACGAATCACGCGTTCAACGTTACGAAGTGTGATTACGCCAAGTGGTAGCCAAGAATAAATTCCGGCAGCGATCCGGCGAACATATCCGGCGCGAACTAAGAGTTTATGGCTGGGGACTTCGGCATCGGATGGGTCATCGCGCAAAGTACGAAGAAATAAGGTGGACATGCGCAACATGGGCGCAACCTTATCGCGTAATTACTTGACTGTGACGGAAGGTTCGCCTGAAGAAACTCCTGCGGCTTCCATTTCTTCTGCAAGTCGCATCGCTTCTTCAATAAGTGTTTCAACAATCATTGCCTCTGGAACGGTCTTAATCACTTGACCTTTAACAAATATTTGACCTTTGCCATTTCCTGATGCCACGCCAAGATCTGCTTCGCGAGCTTCTCCCGGACCATTTACAACACAGCCCATTACGGCAACGCGCAACGGAACTGTCATTCCTTCAAGTCCAGCTTGTACTTTTTCAGCAAGGGTATAAACATCAACTTGTGCGCGACCGCATGATGGACAAGAAACAATTTCCAATTTACGTTGGCGCAAATTCAAGGACTCAAGAATTGAAATACCGACTTTAACTTC
>JBBQEE010000069.1:0-5467 GCA_038320375.1 Candidatus Nanopelagicales bacterium | reverse complement strand
GGTCCAGAGGCACACAGTAAAAATAGTGGTGTTGCACATGTCATTGCCGCCACTGAAGAAGAAGCATTTGAAGAGATTCGCGATGTAACCGCGCTCTTTGCCAATCAAGGACATATGAATACTGATTTAGAAGATTTTGATTTAGCCAGCTTTGTTCCCGATGTTAGTCAACGCAGTTATGACGTACATCCACTGATTAATGCAATTCTAGATAAAGATTGTGAAAAATTAGAGTTACTTCCTGTCTGGGCTGAAAATATGGAGACGGTGTTAGGTCGCCTAGGCGGTCGAACAGTTGGTGTGATTGCTAATAATCCTGTTTATATTGGCGGCGTTCTTGATTCGGCAGCTGCCGAAAAAGCAGCACGCTTTGTGCGCACCTGTGATGCCTTTGGAATTCCTTTAATTGTTATTGCTGACGTAACTGGATTTCTGCCTGGGGCTGGACAAGAGTGGGAAGGGGCAGTTCGCCGTGGTGCAAAGTTGCTACACGCATTTGGTGAAGCGGTAGTTCCACGCGTAACGCTCATTACGCGACGTGCATACGGTGGCGCTTTCGTTGCTATGAATTCAAAATCACTTGGTGCCACCCATGTATTTGCTTGGCCGACTTCCGAAGTTTCAGTCATGGGATCAGTCGCTGCAGTGCGTGTACTTCACCGCAAGTTATTGGCGGATCTACCGCAAGTGCAACGAGAAGATATGGAACTTGAGTTAGCAGCTGAACACGAGAAGGTTTCTGGTGGAATATCAAGAGCCGTTGAAATTGGAGCGGTAGATGAAATTATTGAACCAAGAAATACACGTTCTTCGCTAGCTAAAGCAATTGCAGCAGCGCCACATCTACGCGGTGATCACAGCAATATTCCGCTTTAGTTCTGATAACCCTCAGGCAATAGCGTTTCATGTCCATCCGGCACTCCCACGCGCTCAATGATTTCTTCATAACCAGTAAATTTTCCACGAAGTTCACTTTGAGTGACTCCACGAAAACAAGTTCCAATAAATCCGGGAGTCATAGTGCAAGAAAATAAAGACCAATCTCCACCCGGTGCTACTTCCCCAGCCTGTATCACTCCGGCTTTAATCGTGTATTGCATCAGTTGCTCCGCCGCTAAATCTTTACCTAAGAAAATAGTTTTAGCAGAGCCATCGTTATGGAATTCATAAAGTGCAATCGGATCGCCTTCATAAAAATGCCAAGTTTCATCAAATTCCAGAACATGGGCGGTAGATGCGCTGCGTGGCTGCGCACGATAAAGACCAACACCAGCAGTTCCAACTGGACCACCAGCCGCTGTTCTTTCCTCTGAAACATAGGTGTTAATAAAATATGTTCCTTCGACAGGCAGCGGCTTCAATCCAAAATGATCAATCAGCTCTTGCATGCGTGACATTTAAATAAATTAATTCTTAACTTTAAATGTCACAGAAACTGTGGATGTCACCGTCTTTTTAATAGTTGAGGTGTCATATGCGCCACCATCAGATGTCATTGTTGAATCAGGAGTGGTTACTTGGAAGACGCCACTTCGAACGCTAGTGACTGCGCCAACACTGCCACCGACAGCTTTAGTTATGGATTCGGCACGTAACTTGGCATCTTTCATCGCTTCTTGCAGAAGCTGCGGGCGAAGTTCGGCCAGTGTTGAAATGTAATACTGAGGACCATAATTATTTACGCTAACGCCAGTCTGTAAAATACTGCCAATATCTTGGGAAAGTTTTGAGACTAGATCTACATCTTTTGTGCGAACAATGATGTCACGGCTGGCGCGATAATTTAAAATACGGCCAGTCGAATTTCCATTTATATACTCCTCTTGACCGTATGTTGATACTGGTCCAAGAGTCAGACTTTCTGCTGATATTCCACCGCTAGTAAGATATTTTGTGACCGCGTTAACGTCACTACCAACCTTAGTTACGGCATCGGCGACTCGGGCACTAGAAAGTGAAACCGAGAGAGTCCAAACTGCATTATCGGCGATCGCTTCGGTGCGTGCAGATCCTGTAACAACAATTCCATCATCAGAACGAGTCGCAAATCCCGAACCTACTTTAAAGAGTCCGCCCGCTAGCGCAATTGCAATAATTGCTGCGGATGCGATATAGGCAATTGCTTTACGTCGTTCGATTTGGATTATTGGGCTCTCTGAAATTGTCATACTTAAATTATATCAGCAATCAAATATTAAATTGCACGAAGTTGAATTATTTGTTCTATTTCGACTGCACGGTAAGGTGCTAGCTCTCTTTCCCATGGATTGCCCAGAATTGCATCCATAGAATCACGAATCGATATTTCATCAAACCCTTTTGCGAGCGCATCAATTACTTGATGTTCGGTAACAACTACATTTCCAAGCCCATCAATATTAGCACGATGTATTCCGAGTTCGGGAGTTGATCGATAAAATTCTCCCCCCAGATCTGATTCTTCACGCACCTCAAATCTCAAGTAGTGCCAGCCTCGAAGTGTTGATGCAATCTTCGCGGCACTTCCTCGTACATCTCGAAATTCAATTGTTGTTCTGTAAGTTCCAACCGCACATGGTTGCTCGCGCCAATTAAGTGTTAGCCAAGTTCCTAAGATTGATTGCAAGCCCCACTCAATATGCGGGCGCAACGCAGCAGGCGCGCTATGAATTACAAGTAAACCGGCAACAACTTCTTTGCCGCGATCTCTGGAAACTCCAGATGGCTGTAGCTCGTGCATTTAATACCCCTAGAAAGATCAAACAAGAGACGCACTATGCGACCTTCCCCAGCGGCATAACGTCATTTATCCTTCTAGCACTACATATTTTGCACCTTGCGAGCGTAACTGTCTAGACCACCGTTAGGCGTACGCGTGCGTAGGCAGTACCCTTAATCTCAGTCGGATGCTTAATCAGGACCCGTTTCATGGCAGTAGTGCTTTGCTCGGTATCGCTGGCGCAAGAGGAAGACCGTGTTTAAGGATTTCTTAAACACCCACATATCGAAGGAAAAGCACACATGGCAACAGGCACAGTTAAGTGGTTCAACTCTGAAAAGGGTTTCGGTTTCATAGCCGTTGATGGTGGCGGACAAGATGTATTCGTTCACTACTCAGCAATTGCAGGAAACGGTTACAAGTCCCTAGAAGAGGGTCAGTCAGTATCATTCGAGGTCGTACAGGGTCCAAAGGGTCCTCAGGCCGATGCAGTGAGCGCTAACTAATTTAAAGTTCACACTTATTAAAAATCCCCGCCACTTTCGTGACGGGGATTTTTTTTAATATTTTTTCGGTAAAGGTGGAATTTCACCGTTCTTAAGTAACGCTGCGTTTACCGCTTTTACTGGTGATAAATCTTTTCCATTCTTCCACGCATCTAAATACTTCCAAGGCAGAACCCAACCACGTCGAACCCACCACACATTTGTCTCTGATGGTGTTGGCCAAGAAATTCCAAAATGTAAATGTGGCGCAGTTCCACGCGCGCTTCCAGTTGAACCAATCTTTCCAAGTGGTCTTCCCGCTTTGACTATCAAGCCAGGTTGAATTGATGCATTAACTGAAGATAGATGTGAACCGTAATAACGAACTCCATCTTCGCCAATTACTGAGACATAAAGTCCACCACGATCAATTCCAAGATTTGTTTTACCACTCCATGTATCGGTGCGATTAACTTCGTCAATTACGCCGTTCACTGGAGAAACAAATGCGCAACCTTTCTTCGCCAAAATATCGGTTGCCGCATAGTCATGATGTGCTCGCGCATAATTGACTTCACAGTTAGCAACTGGAAATACGTATGCAGGCGCAGCGCTGGCTGGTGCCGCAACAAAGGTTGCTAACAGAATCAAAATAATCAATTTCATTCAAGTGCCTTTCGGTCGAGCCGAGCAGTAACGGCCATATGCGGAACTGTTAACGCCCAGACAACTACTAGTGAAACCCATAAGAGTTGGGTATCTAGCGAATCGCCACGAAAAACTATTATGAGAATCGCCACCAAAAAAGTACCAACTAGCGCAGGCAAGCCCGGCCAAACCGCTCCGAGAAATGCTTTGCCAGCTGAGCCTTCAGAAAATGCTTTCTGTGATCTTGGCAAAATCAAAGTTAGTCGGGCGGTATGGCGCATCGCATGCCAACAACCGAAATAAACTGCAAATGCCACTAACGGCGGCGCAGTTACAGCAAGTCCGTAAAGCAAAATTAGATCTATCGCATCACCATCGCGACGTTTCTGGACTAAACGCAAGAGCGCAAATGCAGTAATTAGCATCGTCCACAACATTAAATCGTTATTTAAACCTTGATCCCAATTGATTAACTTGGAGTTTACTTCAGTTAGCGCAGCGGCGCTTTTATCACTCACTAACGGGATTATTACTGGCAAGGAACCAGCGGCAGCGGCATATAAAAACTTGGAAAACTTCTTACTTGCCTCTTCTCGGCGATCGATCTCAGAAATGAAAGCAGCATCACCGATTCCAAAATGAATTGCACTCATGAGGACTACGGCGATAAATCCGAGTACGTTCCATTTCAGAAGCGCCAAAACGGCTAAAACCGCCACCGCCACATAGATAATAATAAAAATACTCATCTTTAAAGGGTTGCTACGGGGAAGAGTGACTAGATGATCAAGGGCTCCATGTGGGATTCCAATGGCAAGTGCGATGATGGCAACGATCACTTGCCAGGAGATATCGCTGGTTTCAATTACTTGCGCAAATATAAATGAGAGCAGGATCGCTGCCCCAACTGCGCATCTAGAGTACTTTCGTACTTGCCGCAGCAGACGAAGTTCTCGCTCCTGCATATTAATCTGCGTGCTCTGCGACATATCTCTAACACTACCAAAGGCAACCGTGCGATCCTCGGTTCTGCGTAATAAGATCGACTCGTGCGAAATTGGAATTACATGGCCATGCTGATCTTCACGGTATGTGGGTCATTCTGGCTAGAAATTGTTTTTAAAATTGGCGTACTTCGCCGAATCAAAAGAGTTGCTCTCAGCGTTCTCCCAATTAGTGCATGTTTCTTAGCGTGGGATGCCTACGCAATTTCACAAGGTCACTGGTTTTTCGATCGCGAACAAATGCTCGGAATCGTTGGTCCGTTCAGTATTCCGCTTGAAGAATATTTGTTCTTTATCGTGGTTCCGATGGCTGCAATTATGACGATTGAAGGTGTCACAACAGTCAAACCCCACTGGCGTAAAGATGAGTTTGGCGAATGATTTATAGCGATATTGCAATTATTGCATTTTCAATTGCAGTAATGGCTGATCTCTTTCTCTTTAAAAATTCATTACTTACCCGTCCTGCCTTTTGGACCTCATACGCGATTATTTTGCCATTTCAATTTATTACTAACTGGTGGCTAACTTCAAAAAATATAGTTATGTATGACCCAGATGCAATCGTTGGTTTGCGGTTTTTTTCAGCACCAGCTGAAGATTTGTTATTTGGTTTTGCGCGAATTCTTGGG
>JBBQEE010000068.1:0-5559 GCA_038320375.1 Candidatus Nanopelagicales bacterium | reverse complement strand
GTAAGAACCCAAATGCTCCACCAAAAACTCGAGCTGACAAAATAAGTAAGAACCACATTGGCTCCAAGCCAACTGCTCCGGCACCAAGTGGGCGCAATGCAGCAAGTAAAGCGGCGAGCATCCCCAGTAGCGCAACGGACTTGGCATCCAAACTTTTATCACTTAGCTTTGTAATCAGAAGCAATAGCGCCGCCGGAATCGCGCACCAGAAAAAATACTGTGCAAAATTCGCCGAACTCTCCGTTGGTGCAAAAAATGGCCATGTAAAACCGGCTAAAGCGAATGTGGAAAGTATTACTAAATAAAGCTTTGAGCTTTTACTAAAAGAATAGATTCCAGCAGTGGTTTGCTTCATTGTTCGAGCGCTCTCATTACATCTTTTACTGTGAGCCAAGGTTTTGGTGACATTACCTTCGCCACCTGTGGTGCAAAAGCAGGGGAGGCAAGCAAAATATCTAAAGTAGGGCCATCGGCAACGATTTCTCCTTCAGAGAGAAAAATAACTCTATCTGCTAGTTCAGCAACTAACTCCACATCGTGGGTAGCAATAATCACCGCGCGCTCTGCATCTGCAACAAATTCCTTGAGTATCTGAACTAATAATTCTTTCGCTTCATAGTCCAGACCGCGAGTGGGTTCATCTAGAACAAGTACTTTCGGATTAGCCGAGAGCACAATCGCTAACGCAAGTGCTAACCGTTGACCTTCAGATAAGTCTCGCGGATGAGACTTGGAAGAAATATTTGGTATAAATTTTTGCAGAATGGAGAGAGTGCTCCCATTGGAAATTCCATTGTCCTTATCTCCTTGCGAACATTCCTCAGCAACGCTCTGTCCATAAAGAAGATCACTTGGTTCTTGTGGAACAAAGCCCATATTCTCACGACGTACTTTTCCTTTGAGTGATGCTGCAGTGTGCCCAAATATTTCTACAGATCCTTGGTCAAGCGAGCCAATGCCGGCGATCGCCCGCAAGAGCGTGCTTTTACCTGCTCCATTTCTCCCCATCAATGCAACGATTTCGGCTTTATTAATTTGGGTAGAAATATCCTTAAGCGCCAGATGGGCTCCGTAAGAACGTTTGGCATTTTTTACCGTAATTGCTGCACTGGAGAGAGTTCTAACTTTTACCAAATTTTCTTTTTCATTTGAACGAACTGATTCAGTCAAACGGCGAACTTCACGAACACTCAAACCAACTTCGCTGATTCCCAATGCGCGAGTAAGGTGAACGATCGGAGGTGCGATTTTTGAATTCTTTAAAATCACTTCGGGAAGATCAATTTGGGCTTTCCCATCACCAGATATTTGAATGATTCGATCTGCAAATCCAATAACACGTTCTAAACGATGTTCGGCAATTATCACGGTGAGACTCAAATCGTGAACTAATCGATGAATAATTGATAAGACTTCTTCGGCTGCGATGGGGTCTAGAGCGCTGGTTGGTTCATCCAAAACCAAAACTTTCGGGTGCATTACTAAGGCATTTCCAATCGCTAAACGTTGCTGCTCGCCTCCGCTAAGAGTTGCGATAGAACGATTGCGAAGTGGCGCTAAAGCGAGGAGATCGAGAATCTCCTCCACTCGTTTTCGCATTACATCGGGTGCGAAGTTCAGCGCTTCCATACCAAAGACCAATTCTTCTTCAACGGTATCGGTGACAAATCCATTACTCGGATTTTGGCCGACGATACCGATTAGATGAGCGAATTCTCCCGGTCGGGCAATTTGTGTTGAGATTCCATCAACGCAGATATCACCAGCCAATATGCCTCCAGTGTGATGCGGAACAAGGCCGTTAATAAGTTTGAGTAGAGAAGATTTTCCAGTTCCAGTTGATCCGATCACCAGAACCATTTCGCCTTCTTCAATATTAAAAGAGAGATCTTCCAGGATTGTTTGCGTTGAAGTTGGATAAATTAAAGAAACATTCTGAAAGGAAATCATCAGCGAGTTATCCAGACACTTAGAAAGAGAAGAAAACCACTGGCAGCGATTGCTGAGTCAGATAATTTCCACGCGATGGGACGATATCTAGAACGTGACTTACTTACTCCATAACCCCGCGAGTCCATAGCGGCTGCAAGTTCGAGTGACCTAGCGAGTGATTCTTCTAAAAGAGGAAGCGCAATTTTGCGCCAACTTGGATGTTCATCACCGCGCAAGATGCGAGCTCTGCGAATTCGAGCAACACTTGTTACTAATTGAGGAAGTGCAGAAGTCGCAATTACGAGGGCAACACCAAACTCGTAAATAAAAACCGGTAATACTCGTAGGAGACGATGCGGACTGGTGAGAGAGACGGCAGCGCCAAAGAGGCCGATTACTGTCGTAATTATCATTCCTTCATGCAGCGAGGAAAGCAGCCTTTCCTGCGTCACGATTCCTCCAATTCGGATTCCTGCAATCCAGTCGGGTAAAGGAAGAATTGGAACTTCAAATAGCGTTGTTCCCGGTATAGGCACTCCAATAAAGATTCCGGTTATGGCACGAAATACCATAATGAAAAGTCCCAATTTTAAGGCGAACCAAAAACTCTTCACCCACGGATCGTTGCCGGCGAGAGTTTTAACTAAAGTTGCAGCACCCGCTAGGCAGGCGATGGCAATAAGTGCACTGTCGGCGGTAATCACCGCTGAAATCACACCGATACACCAAGCCCACCAAGTTAGTGGATGCTGCAACTTCATTTGTTAACTATTTCTTTTTTAGCGCTGCTGGAGTTGCTATCTCTACGCCGCACTCTTTCTTCGGATAGCCGTTCAATCCGCAGATGAGTCCACTTTTATCGGAACGCACTTTGGCAACCATTCCTAGAACATCGATGCCTTGAGATGTCTTGGCAGTGCGAACACAAGTTATGACAGTTCGCTTAACTTTTTCACCATTGGGGGCATAAGCGCTGGAACCATAATCAATCACGAGAGCGATACGTTTTGTATCTTTATCAGCCTTAGTCTTTCCACAAATTTCTTGGAAATTAGGTTTTACTTTTGGTGCAACTGATGGAACGACTTCGCTGCTAAAAACAAATGACCAGCCTTCGACCGCGCCATCTTCGATATCAACAGTCGGTCCGGTCATTGCTGGAGTCCATTTACTTTCTCCCGGGGCGGTTTGGAAATAACCCCAGTATCTATAACCTTTTTCAGCAGCAATGGCAGGTGAGGTTGTAGTTGAAAGAATAAGTAAGGAAACACATGTCAGAGTTAATTTTGTAAGCGATAATTTTCTAAACATTTTAATTTGGAGCCTCTCAAATAAAGAGTCTTCCAGGGGTAGCGCAACGGAAGCGAAAACACTCCCTTCGGGACTACGCCCCGCAAACCTCGGCGGGTGTTGGTCTAGAACTACTTCACAATTGAGGTAATCCGACTTAAACGCCGAAGCGTTCTTACGGTTGCGGGTCAGCGTCGGATTTTCACCGACTTCCCCTCAAAAGAAAGGTTTTACTTATGAAGTTTTTTTGCTTGAGGTGTAACCAAACCACAAAAACCACCCTAAGACAACACACCACGAACGTGAAAGCGAGTTGACCAGCGGATGTACAGTTCAACCCATGGAATACCGCCGCCTTGGAAGTTCAGGAATGTACGTTTCAGAGATTTCTTATGGGAACTGGATTACACACGGATCCCAAGTAGAAGCCACCGCCGCGATAGCTTGTGTTCGTGCTGCTTACGATCTAGGCATCACTACTTTTGATACTGCAGATGTTTACGCCGCCACCAAGGCAGAGACAGTTTTAGGTCGAGCACTTAAAGGAATTAAACGCGAATCATATGAACTATTTACCAAAGTTTATTGGCCCACTGGCCAAGGCAAGAATGATCGCGGTTTATCTAGAAAACACATTATTGAATCTTGCAACGCATCACTAAAGCGTCTGAATACAGACCATATCGATCTCTATCAAATGCATCGCTTTGATTATGAAACCCCGTTGGAAGAATCCTTAAGCGCCTTTGATGATTTGATTCGTGCCGGAAAAGTTCACTACATTGGATTCTCTGAATGGAATTCGCGACAGATTTCAGATGCGCTACAGATTCAGGATGCAAAGGGCTACAACCGTTTCGTTTCTAGCCAGCCACAATATTCGGCACTTTGGCGAGTAATTGAAGCCGAAGTTGTCCCGCTAAGTAAGCGAGAAGGTATCGGTCAGATTGTTTGGTCGCCTATGGCACAGGGGGTTCTGACTGGAAAATATTTACCAGGCAAAAAAGCGCCCGCCGGCTCACGTGCTACTGACAAAAAATCTGGCGCGGACATGATCTCTAGATGGATGCGCGATGATGTTTTAACAGCGGTTCAGAAATTGCAACCCATCGCCAAGGAAGCGGATTTAACTATGGGTCAACTTGCTATCGCTTGGGTACTACAGAACCCCAACGTATCAAGTGCAATTATGGGAGCAACTAAGCCGGCACAAGTTAAAGAGAATGTTAAAGCCGCTGGCGTCAAGCTTTCTCCAGACATGATGCACGCAATAGATAAGGCGCTTGGCAATATTCCAATGACAGATCCCAAGGAAACTAATAGCCCAAATCCTCGCGCCTAATTAAGTAGTACGAGTATTTAGACTTTATCCCCAGTTTTAACTTGTGGCTTTGGTGCACGCATGCGGCGCATTTGGGTTGAGCGAAGCCAACCGTAGAGCCCTAAACCCTTAGTATTTTTATCAGGAAAACGTGATGCAACTTCTGCTTTAATCTTTCGCGCTAAGAAGAATCCATCCACAATTGAGAATAATAAAACGCTATACATAATCACGATTCCCGCGAGAGCGAAAGCCCCAATTGGGATCAGGGATAGCAATAGAACGAAACCAATAACCGGTAAAAAGTATTCACCAATTGATCGACGAGCATCAATGTAATTTCTAACAAATTTCTTCTCTGCTCCACGATCTCGTAGTGGGAGAGCACTTTCTTCACCACGCAAGTACGCAGCACGTTGTGCTAAACGGGCAGCTCGGGTGGCATCCTTCGAACGCTTCTTTTCAGCCTTTGTACTGGCAGGTGCGAGCGAAGAAACTTTCGTTGCCGCTTGAGAATCTTTACGTTTAGGAGTTGGGCGTCCTTTTTTTGCAGGACCCTCGGAATTCTTATCGGTAGATGAGGTCATACCTGTAACTATAGAGCGAGCATCCGCTCCAGTGCGAGTTTGGAGTACCGCGCAACCTCTGGAGCAACTTTAATTTGGTTCACGAGATGGCCATCAACCAAGGATTCCATCACCCACACGAGATGTGGCAGGTCAATACGGTTCATTGTTGAGCAGTAACAAACTGTTTTATCTAGGAAGACGATTTCCTTATCTGGATTATTTTTGGCCAGACGTGACACTAAATTTAATTCGGTACCAATCGCCCACGCGCTGCCTGCAGGTGAATTTTCAACTGTTTGGATTATTTTCTCAGTGCTGCCAACAATATCTGCAGCGGCCACGACTTCGTGTTGGCACTCGGGATGAACTAACACTTTTACATGGGGGATACGTTTGCGAACTTCATCTACCGCTTCTACTGTAAACCGACCGTGAACCGAACAATGC
>JBBQEE010000067.1:0-5560 GCA_038320375.1 Candidatus Nanopelagicales bacterium | reverse complement strand
GGGCGAGTGGTAAAGCCAAGTGATGGAACGCCATATCGTGTTTACACACCTTTCTATCGTGCTTGGTGCACACACGGTTGGCGCAAGCCGGCAAAATCTCCGAAGGAAATTAAGGCACCAGTGCCGACTAAAAAATATCGTGCATTTCCTGATTTTCAGATACCTGAAGGCGTGAAAGTAATTGAAGCTGGCGAAAATGCTGCGATCGCTCGATTTAAATATTTTGTAAAAAATGGTTTAGAGGCCTACGATGAAAATCGTAATTTTGCCGCACTAGATGGCACATCAAAGATGAGTACCTATTTAAAATTTGGTGAAATCCATCCGCGTACTCTTCTGCAAAATCTTGGGGATAGTCCCGCTCACGATACTTTTAGAAAAGAAATTGCTTGGCGTGAGTTTTATGCAGATGTATTACATAACAATCCGCACACTGATACTGATTACTATGCGCCACAATTCAAAGCGATGCGCTATGACAAGCCTGCTGCGCAATTTAAAGCGTGGTGTGAAGGAAAGACCGGCTATCCATTTGTAGATGCGGCGATGCGCCAATTACAACTTGAAGGTTGGATGCACAATCGCACACGTATGGTTGTGGCTTCATTTTTAGTTAAAGATTTACATCTGGAATGGCAGCACGGCGAGCGATTTTTTGCTGAACATCTAGTTGATTTTGACCCTGCATCGAATGCCCACGGTTGGCAGTGGACTGCCGGAACTGGAACAGATGCCTCCCCTTATTACCGAGTGTTTAATCCGATTGAACAAGGCCGACGCTTTGATAAAGAAGGTGATTACATCCGCAGATATATTCCAGAACTTGCGCACTTATCAGCGGCTGAGATTCATGAGCCTTGGTTATATCTAGATGGTTATTCAAAAGATTACCCTGAGCGAATTGTGGATCACGCAACCGAAAGACTTGAATCGCTAGAACGGCTAAAAGAAATTAAGGTTGATAAGACTGCGCCTGCACAATAGCGAGCCCATTACGTTTTGCCTCATACATCGCCGAATCTGCACGCTTTAGAAGTTCACCTTCACCATCATTTCTAACGTGACCAATGCTTACGCTCATCGCGATTGATTTTCCATTAATTAAAAACGGATAACTTAGAGTGGCGCGAAGTGCGTTGGCTATCTCTAAAGTGTGATCACTATTTCCACTAACCAATACACCAAACTCATCTCCACCAAGTCGGGCTAATACCGTCCCCGATGGAAGTGATCTACTGAAACGTTGTGCGACTTGGCGCAGAACCAAATCACCCATTTCATGCCCGTAATTATCATTAACTGGTTTAAAGCCATCTAGATCCAACAACATAAGTGCACCTTCGACTCCGGAGAAAGCTTCGATCTCTGCGATCAAGTGACGAC
This sequence comes from Candidatus Nanopelagicales bacterium, assembly GCA_038320375.1. Taxonomy (GTDB): domain Bacteria; phylum Actinomycetota; class Actinomycetes; order Nanopelagicales; family Nanopelagicaceae; genus Planktophila. Next base: position 4,177 of record JBBQEE010000067.1, on the reverse strand, counting down.
GATTTGGTAGGCCAGTGAGTTCATCTGTACGTGCCAATATTTTTTCATCACCTAGATTGCTAGCTTGCCTGATTACTAAAGTCATTCTTATAAAGGCGAGAAAGAGGGTCGCAATTGTTGGGATGATGACATAGATTGGAAAATAATCTGGTGCGATCACTATCGCCGATAAAAGTGCCGGACTAATAAATATTGAAACTGCAATTAGCGCTGGATGGATTCGAGCCTCATCGCCGCTTGAGGCAGGCTCATACCAAAGTGAAAGGCTTAGTAACACAATACCCAAAAGCCAACCATCATCGCTCAATTGACCAAATTGGTAAGTGCCAGATATTTGTATCCACAGAAAATAAAAATCAGTAATTGCGAAGGCGATAACCCCAATTAGTAAGAAGGCAATTTTTTTTGAAAATCCTGTTGTAATTGAACATATGACAACCGTTACTACAAGTGCGATATCACAAACTGGATAGAGAATGGAGAAAAATGACTCAGTATTACTACCAGGTAATTCAGGAATAAATTTAGAGAGTAACAGTGCAGTTACTATTGAACTCAATCCGAGCCCAAAAATTGCAGCATCGAGAATTTCAAGAAATTGTAATTTAACTTTTTTCCCAATTATTCTTGGAATAGCCAACAATATAAATGGGTAAAAAAGTAGGTATAAAATATTGGCCAAAAAGGTGGATCCAAGCTTGAAGAATTCTGAGAAACTAGAAACGATTGATCCAAGCGCCCAGAAGGTGCAGCCAACTGAAGTAAAAGCAACTACAAATGAATCGTTATGGAGCGGAGCCTTATATAAAGAGAGAATTGCAGCCAAGACAATGGCGTTATAGAGGAGGAGTTCGGTGGTAATTGCGGGCTGATTTAAAAATATCCGCAAGGTAAAGTGAAAAACTAATGCTACAGATGCGAACCATTTATAGATCAGGTAAGACCGCACCTAGACAAGGTAAGGCAAGAAATTAGCTCTAATGAATAGGGGAGCCCTCAGGTGAAGATAGAAATAAATCGTCGCGACTTACTCTGTGGCATAGCCTTGATTAGCGCTGGACTAACAACTCAAGCAGCGCTGGCTATTGCCGCCACTGGAGTAATTGTTGATCAAGTCAGAAATCAATGGGACTGCAGTGGCCACTACAGCAACTACCGATAAAGGTCACCGCTGTAGCGATAACTATTGGTTGATGCTTAGAATCCTTTGGCGCAAATTAATTTTGCCATACTCAACGTTGTTTGAACATCCATCTTTGAATTTTCATATTGACTTACGGCTTGTCCCTTAGCTTTTTCGCTACGGTCATTCTGCTTTCCTACAGTTGTATAGGCTTTTATTGCGGCTTCATAACTGCGAATTGCTGCATTGTACTTATCAATCGTTGCTTTGTTTTTCACTAGATTTACAGTGTCAGCTTTTAATGGAACTAAGGCCGTGTTGATAACAGTAATTTTCGCTTGATATTCAGGAATCAAGAGATTTGCCTTTTCTGTTTCAAGAATCTGCTTGGCAATATCTTGATCGAGTTTGGCTACTGTGGCATCCGTCGCGTCTTTAATTTTTGGTAGCGCTTTTACTCCGTTGGCATAGGTCGCTGCGGTATTAAGGCAATCTGCTGATAACCAAGTTAACTTTGAATTCTTAATAATTGGATTTTTTGCGCAACGGTAAGTAGACCCACTTACTTTAGTAGTGGCACCAGATTTCTTGCAAGCAACACCGTTACTGACTTTAGTGGCGGCGGTGGCAGGTACTGCAGTGATAGATGCAAGTACGAGCGCTGTAGCCCCGGCGATAACAATTGCTTTGCGAAACATGATGATCCTCCATTAGTTATTGCCCAATCTTAGCGATTGCAGTGACCCAAATGCGGTAAAGAACCCGTGAAAATCTTGTGAATTAGCGCTGCTTCGCTCGTAAATTCATTCCTACCTTGCGCACAATTGGCCGCGGAAGGGTTTTTATAACGCCGATCAATAATTTATATTGCCATCCTGGTACTGAAATTGCTTTCCCTGCCATTGCATCTTTCCAAGAAGCAGCAACTAGTCGATCTGAATTTAGCCACATAAATGCAGGTAGCCCTGCCATTTTCATACGCCCACGTTGGTGAAACTCAGTGTGTGTAAATCCGGGGCAAAGCGCTGAAACCTTTATCCCAGTTGCTGATAATTCAGTGTTTAGTGATTCTGAAAGCACGGTCAGATAAGCCTTAGCAGCGCTATATGCCCCACCAGCAATAAAACTAGCAACCGAAGAAACATTAACGATGACCCCTGAATTACGAGATTTCATCCCAGGAATAATTACATGCATTAACCGCATTGGAGTGCGTACTAAAACCTTAAGTACCTCCTCTTCCTGATCAATTGCACTCATCGAGAATGCTTTATTAATTCCAAATCCAGCATTGTTTATCAGTACCTCAATTTTATTACTGAGAATGTATTCCTCGACTCTTAAACAACCTGCCTCTGTCGCTAAGTCAGCACTAATTACAGAAGTTTCAACGCCAAACTTCGCTTGCAACCCAACAGCGCGTTCATTAAGGCGAACTTCATCGCGTGCTACCAAAACAATATTGAATCCTTTTTCAGCCAATAATCGGGAATAACTTTCGCCTATGCCAGAAGTTGCACCAGTAACTAGCGCCCATTTACGAATGGCCATATTTACTTAGTCGATTCCTCACGGAGGTGCCAACTAGTTTCATATTGCTCAAGTAAATCTAAGAACGGTTTCGCGGCAAACCATTCTGGCCCGCACACACCTTCTGGTTTCCAAGTTCCATTATGTAAAAGCTCCATGGCAATCACTGGATTAAATGCAGTTTGCCAGACAACTGCTTGGTCACCGTAGTTCGACATTGACCATTCGTTATCAACTACGTTGTAGAGATAGCAGGCGTAAGGCTTTCCATTCTTATCTAAACCCTTAACTAAAGTGCCAGCACATGTTTTTCCATGCATCTGATCACCAAGTTTGGCGGGATCTGGCAATAACGCGGCCAAGAAATCACGAGGTGCAATCTTCTGCCCTTGCACATTGATCGGCTCTTTACTATCTAGCCCCAACATATGAATAGTTTTTAAAGTATCAATAAATTGAGCACCTAATCCAAATTTAAAGTTAACTGAATTAGTCTTAATTTTCATTGGAATTAGAACTACTTCTTCATGCTCAACATCTACACATTCAACTTCTCCAATACCCTCTGGAAAATTGAACACTTCCAGCCCACTGAAAGCTTCGGCGGTATGCCAGCCCCCATTTTTCCAAAGCAGTGGCGGGTTAAGACATTCTTCAATTGTGGTCCAGATAGAAAACGATGGTGCAAATTCATAGCCATCGACAGTTAGATTCGAACCGTCCATAACTGCAATCGAATCTATTTCGCTAAATAATTCATCAGCGGCATAGCGGGCGAACACATTACTTAGACCGGGCTCAATTCCCATTCCAAGAATTGCGTAATTACCTTTTTCTTTCCAAAATGATTCGCGCGCAAACTGTTCATCACCTAATTTAACGCCAGTCTTACTGTTTGGAAATTCTGGATGCGCAGTCGAAAGTGACATAGCCATATCCATGTAATTAACACCTTCAGCCTCGCAAGCCAGAAAAATTGGCATTACAAACCTTGGGTCTACAGCGTTTATGACAATATCTGGATTCACTTTTCGGATGAGCACACGAATATCATCGCCCACTGCAGCATTGATTTCTGCAGATGTGAAACGTGAATCTTTAACTCTTGCAACAGCTTCTTCAGCACGTGACAGGTCGCGATCAGCCATGACCATTGCAGAAATAAATGGCCTACGTGATGCGATATTTGCGATTGCCCTGCCAACTCCGCCTGCGCCGATAACGAGCGCTTTCATGGGTGGCCTTTCATTCTTGATTTCACACATTCCAAGTTGAACGCGTTAGGGCTATTTTAACTCCGCGCGATAACCTTTGCCAATTCTCGAATTTCATAGCAAGTCCCCGTAGCTCAGTGGATAGAGCAACCGCCTCCTAAGCGGTAGGTCGCAGGTTCAACTCCCGCCGGGGACACATAGTTTTAAAAATTCTTTATCTGACCGCATAAAAAAAGAGTTTAGAAGAGGATAATAGTTTAGAAGATTTTTTTGTAAAGATACTGAGGATAGTGATTGCATCGAATTTTTT
>JBBQEE010000066.1:0-5651 GCA_038320375.1 Candidatus Nanopelagicales bacterium | reverse complement strand
GTAGCGTTCTCTTTGTTCTGGCTGGATTCCTTTGGGGTATCCCGTACTTATTTATTAAAGTAGCGGTTAATCCTGAAAATGGATTCTCACCTGCGATAGTTGTCTTCGGACGCGTATTTATCGGTGCACTTATATTGATTCCAATTGCAATTTATGACAAGTCCTTTTTTATCGCGATCAAAGGTTGGAAGTACATCGCAGTCTATGCCCTCTTTGAAATGGTTGGCCCATGGATTCTTATCGGTACCGCCGAACAATCAATAACTTCAGGTCTAGCAGGACTACTTGTCGCTTCAGTCCCAATTTTTTCTACAATTTTTGCTTCTATGTATGGTGATAAAACAGTTTGGCAAACTAGACGTTTAGTTGGAATGGCTGTTGGATTCTTAGGTGTTTTCTTATTGGTAGGAATTGAAAGTATCACTGGAACTAATGATCCAGTAGCAATTTTGATGGTTATAGCGGCTGCAGTTGGTTATGCCTTCGCAGTTTTATTTATCACTCGCAAGTTGCCCGGGGTTTCTGGAATAGCCATTAACGGAATTGCTATGGCTATGACCGCTGTCTTCTATGCGCCCGCCACAATTTTTCTCTGGCCAGAAAAAGCAGTTTCTAACGCCGCAATTTATTCAGTTATTTCACTTGGTGTCTTCTCAACGGGAATTGCCTTCGCGGTCTTCTTCTCGGTGATGGCTGTGATCGGACCTGCAAGAGCATCCCTAGTTGTCTATATGAATACCGCATTCGCAGTTGTGCTGGGAGTTCTTATCTTGAGTGAACCTTTGACAGTTGGAATTATGGTTGGACTGCCACTGGTCTTGATTGGTTCTTACTTAGCAAGTCGAAAAGAGAAAGTTTAGTTCTCGCCAAAACCTAAACGCTGTAATAATTTAGGATCGCGCTGCCACTCTTTCGAGACTTTCACATGTAGGCCTAAGAAAATTCTGGCACCGAGTTCGCGTTCAATATCAGCGCGAGCACGCATTCCAATATCTTTTAACCTTTCGCCTCTATGACCTAACATTATGCCGGTCTGTGAATCACGCTCCACGTGAATAGTTGCATGAATATCGAAGAACGGTCTGGAGCCTTTCTCTTCACGCTCCGACATCTCATCAATTGTGACCATAATCGAGTGTGGCAATTCTTCGCGGGCATCACGCATCGCAGCCTCACGAATTAATTCGCAAATAATTTGGCTCTGCTCTTGATCACTAGTCATGCCGGCGGGATAGAAGGCTGGTCCAACAGGTAATGTCTTCCCAATTAGTTCAGCAAGTAAATCAATTTGTGAATGAATTGCCGCCGAAACAGGAATAATTTCATCCCAAGTAAAGCCTTGCGCTAAATCATTAATTCCCACTAAACGTAGCGCTAATTTTTCCTTTGATATTAAATCTGTTTTAGTGACAAGTGCAAATTTCTTAGCGCGTGGGTGCTTTGCAATCTCTTGTGCTAAGAATACATCGCCTCCCCCAGAAGTTTCATCTGCTGGCAGACACATTAAAATAATATCTACTGAATCTAAACTTTCACCAACCACCGCGTTTAGTCGATGGCCAAGAAGAGTTTTTGGTTTATGAATACCTGGTGTATCAACTAATACCGCTTGGAAACTCTCCTGATTAACAATCCCACGAATGGCGTGCCGTGTGGTGTTTGGATGCGGTGAAGTAATTGAAATTTTGCTACCAACTAGTGCGTTAATGAGAGTCGATTTTCCTGTGTTTGGGCGGCCAACTATGGCAACGAAACCCGAACGGAAATCACTCATAGGCATATTCTCTCACCTGATTAGTGCATTACCTAAAGCGCGCTAATTAACTCAATTGCATCAGGTACGGATGTAACTATCTCCGCTACTCGCTCACCAATTAATCGATGGCAACCTTCTGATGTTGGTGCATTTATTGGACCCGGTATCGCCATAACTGGTCGCATTAATTCAGCGGCATCACGCGCCGTGCGAAGTGAGCCAGAGCGAAAAGCCGCTTCAACAACCAAGGTCGCTTGCGAAAGTGCAGCAATTATTCGGTTGCGCGTTAGAAAGCGCGAAGGTATCGCATGGCGACCCGGTAGCACTTCTGAAATCAGCGCACCGCTCTCTGAAATTTCAGCAAAGAGCCTTGAATTTCCTGCTGGGTATGCCACATCTATTCCAGTTGCAAGAACCGCAACAGTTATACCTTCGGCAATCAGCGCACCTTTATGTGCTGCTGAATCAATTCCGTAGGCACCGCCACTAACGATGTTCCACTCGCGATCTACAAATCCCGCAGCGAAATCTCCTGCGATACGCACTCCGTAGGGGGTTGGATTTCGAGTACCAACGATTGCTAGCGCGCGTTGTGCCAGAACGCTCACATCTCCTTTCACGATTAGCCCAATTGGAATTGCTGCCAGATCTTTTAATTGACTTGGCCACGCTACTGAATCGGGAGTTATAAAAACTGCGCCCGCACTTTCAATACTTTTTTCAACTGCTAGCAAATCTAAAGCATGCATTCGTTCTACTACTTTTCCAGACTTTGCACTCGTATAGCTTGCTCCTTGTAATTTTTTGTAAACCGCCAGCGCTCCGTGCGTAGCGATTTCCTGACTCCAGTAAGTATCCCCACCTTCGATAACGCTAAAGAGCGCCAATCTGGCTAAGTTCTCATTCATACTTCACTGCCTTCGCGAAGTTCATGCGCTCTCTGCACATCAGCAAGGTCAGGTTGTTGATGCCCTGCTAAGTCCGCCAAAGTCCAAGCCAATCGAATAATTTTATGAAGGCCACGCGCAGTCAGTAATTCACGCTCTAATTGATCGTGGAGAAAATTCATTGCTGAACGTTCTGGCTTATAAATTGTGCGCAGCGCGCGCGAAGGAATTTGTGAATTTAGTGTCCACGGTTCTTTTTCAAATCGTGATTGTGCAATGGCGCGCGCAGTTATTACCCGTTCACGAATTGTGGCACTTGATTCACCGAGTTCCTCCTGTGCCATCTCGACTCGGGAGACTGGATCAACTTGAACTCGCATATCTATTCGATCCATCAGCGGTCCTGAAAGTTTCCCTAGATACCTGCGAACTTGAAGTGATGAACAGATACAAGATCGCCCACGCCCTGAAAATTTGCCACAAGGACATGGATTGGCAGCGAGAATCAATAAGAACTGCGCTGGGAAAGTAAGACTACCTACGCTGCGTGCAATCGTGATAGTTCCAGATTCCAGCGGCTGGCGTAATGAATCTAAAACTCCAACTGTGCATTCTGGCGCCTCATCAATAAATAAAACTCCGTGATGTGCAAGCGAGCAGGCACCAGGACGAATTACGTGCGCCCCACCTCCCACAATTGCTACTCGAGTCGCGCTGTGATGGGGTGAAACTAGCGGCGCCACAAGTGACATTGGAGAGCGCGCACTTAAAGCACCCGCGATCGAATGAACCGCAGTTACTTCAAGGGCTTGCTCCATAGTTAAGGCAGGCAAAATTGTTGGAAGTCGCGAGGCGATCATGGTTTTGCCAGCGCCCGGTGGGCCAATTAAAAGTAAATGATGTCCCCCACTTGCCGCTACTTCAGCAGCAAAACGTGCCTGCCCTTGACCTGCTACATCTGCAAAATCCAATTGGCTATCTAAATCACTTTCATTATTTTCTAGGATTGGCAATTCTCGTAACTCACCCGTGCGCAGAAAGATAAGCACTTGCGCAATATGGTTAAAACTCAGAATCTGCATCTGAGTCATGAGAGATGCTTCAGCGAAATTCTCATCGGCCACAAATGCACAAGTAATGCCAGATTTATATGCTGCAATTAAAGCTGGAAGTACGCCTCGCACAAAGCGGATGCGGCCATCAAGTGCTAATTCGCCAAGGACCACTACTCCATCAAGAGGATCTTGCGGTAGCGCTTGCTGAGCAACCAAAATCGCAAGCGCAATCGCTAAATCGAATCCTGACCCACTTTTTGGTAACCAAGCAGGCGAGAGCGAAACAGTTACTTTTCGATTGGGCCAACTCTCATTTGAGTTAATCAGTGCGGCGCGAACTCGATCACGTGATTCATTTAACGCCGCATCAGGTAGTCCAAGAAGTGCATACATGGGAATTCCATCTGCAATATCAACTTCCACCGAAACTACCGCACCATCTAATCCATGTAGTGCGACACATTTTGTCTGTCCGAGGCTCACAAAAGTCCACCGCGATACTCCAACTGATGTGTTCCATCGGCTGCAATCAACACTGCGACTACATCAATTGCGTATTCACAACCAAGAGCGCCATGAGTTGCCAGCCATGCCAGAGCAAGCCTCTGCATACGACTGGCTTTCTCTTTATTAATTGCCTCAAAGGGATGCCCAAAGGCCAGCGAAGATCGCGTCTTTACTTCAATAAAATGAAAGACGCCTACATGATCTAGCGATACCAGATCTATCTCACCCTCTCGGATTCGCCAATTACGATCCTTAATTTCATCACCGCGTGAAGTTATGAATTCAGCAGTTTTCGCTTCACCGAAGGCGCCAGTTTTCTGATTATTTTTTCGCTCACTTAAATTTCTCATTGCGGGCAGGGTAAGTGATTAGATAATGATCACCTACAAATTAAAGAGAGCTTGTGCGTAATTACTGGATTAGCGCAGCAATATTTGCAAACGAACGTCGATGTTCGGCGCACGGCCCATGTTCATTAAGGGCTTCAGTGTGAACTTTGGTGATATATCCCTTATGTTTTGCAAAGCCATAGTTTGGAAACGCTTCATCAAGATCACGCATAATTCGATCTCTGGTCACTTTGGCAATAATGGAGGCCGCGCTTATACAAGTCACAACTTGATCCCCTTTCCAAACTGCAACGCTTGGAAGTGCTAGACCTTCAATGGCATAACCATCGGTCAAAACATAATTTGGTGTCACATCTAGCCCCTGAACCGCACGACGCATTCCAGCCAGATTGGCGGCGTGAACGCCATTTGTATCTACTTCACACGCGGAAACGATGATGATGCTGATTGACTTAGCAATTTTTGTAACAACTTCAAATAACTCTTCTCGCTCTTTCTCTGAAACATCCTTAGAGTCGCGAACTTTTTCTAATTCCGGAATAAAAGGGTCATCTAATACAACTGCTGCGATTACCAGTGGTCCGGCGCAAGCACCACGTCCAGCCTCATCAACTCCAGCAATCGGTGTGATGCCCGCATCAATCAGAAGGGATTCAATTACTTTCATATCTCACAGCCAAGAATTTTCTTACTCAAGAGATGAGTATGAATTAACAATTCCTAAGTTTTTTATTGGCCAAATAATCCCAAGTACCCGTCCAGTAATTTTGGAGGTTGGAACCATGCCTTGATTTATATCTTCTTGATGAAAGCGAGAATCAGCACTTGCCGCACGATGATCGCCCATTACCCAAACTTTTCCTTGGGCTACAGTGATATTGAAATTTGTATCACTAGGTGAATTTCCTGCAAAAATATACGGCTCGTCAATTTCGACACCATTGATCATCAATTTTTTATTCTTTGAGCAGCATTCAACTTTATCGCCAGCTACCCCAATGACTCTTTTAACCAAGTATTGCGTGGTTGGAGTAGGAAGCACTCCGACTGCTACAAAAGCATCTTTAACTTTTGTTAAAATTTTATTCTGATATAC
>JBBQEE010000065.1:0-5667 GCA_038320375.1 Candidatus Nanopelagicales bacterium | reverse complement strand
TAGGCGCCTTAAGAAAGATATTGCAGATATCTACGGTCACGATAGTGATCTTGCCGTTTTAACTCCCAGTGGTCTTCGAAAAGGCTCGCGTTACGTAGTACGCGTTATTGAATCTGGAGATGCACTTGCTCGTCAGACAGGATTGATTGACAGCAATGGTCGTCCTGTTCGTGGTCTACCGCCACAAGTTGTGGCTGCAAATATTTGTGATGCCGAAGCCGCTTGGCGAGGTGCATTTGTTGCACATGGTTCACTCACCGAGCCGGGTCGATCTTCCTCGCTCGAGATCACATGTCCCGGTCCGGAAGCGGCGCTTGCGCTCGTTGGTGCGGCACGTCGTTTGGGAATAACTGCAAAAGCACGCGAAGTACGTGGTGTCGATCGGTTAGTCATTCGCGATGGAGATGCGATTGGAGTATTGCTCACGAGATTGGGCGCACACGAAAGTGTTCTGGCTTGGGAAGAGCGACGCATGCGCCGAGAAGTAAGGGCAACCGCAAATCGTTTAGCAAATTTTGATGATGCAAATTTACGTCGCTCGGCGCGAGCAGCAGTTGCGGCATCGGCAAGGGTTCAAAGAGCAATGGAGATACTGGGACCACAAATTCCGGATCATTTAAAAGAGGCAGGGGAGTTGCGCATAAGTCACGGGCAAGCAAGTTTGGAGGAGCTTGGTTCACTTGCTTCTCCACCTATGACAAAAGATGCAATCGCTGGTCGCATTCGCAGATTACTTGCGATGGCTGATAAACGTGCCAGCGATCTTGGAATACCCGACACTGAAGCAGGACTTTCTCCTGATCTGCTCAATTAAAATTACGCCTGAGTAACTTCTGTTGAAGTAACTTCGTCGTAATTGACCATATTCGGCTGGTAAGGTTAGCCACGACCCCAATGATGTGGCATTTTCTCTGCCATGCACCCACGGCGATCCAGACTTGATGAAAATCGCAAAAGGGTCCTGACTATTTAAAAGTGAGGTTTTAAGATGATTAATGTTGGAATCAATGGATTTGGACGTATTGGCCGAAATTTCTTCCGCGCCGCTCTAACTAACCCAAATATCAATATCGTTGCGATCAACGATCTTACAGATAACGCAACTCTGGCCCACCTTCTTAAATATGACTCAATCTTGGGTCGCTTGGGACTAGAAGTAACTCAAACCGCTGACACTCTTACTGTGGGTGGCAAAACTATTAAAGTATTCGCAGATCGTGACCCAGCAAATCTTGCATGGGGCGCAGTCGGTGCTGACATTGTTATTGAATCAACTGGCCACTTTACAAATGCAGCAGATGCTAAGAAGCACATCGCGGCAGGAGCGAAGAAGGTAATCATTTCTGCTCCAGCAACTGATGAAGATATTACAATCGTGATGGGCGTTAACCACGAGAAATATGATCCATCAGCACACAACATTATTTCAAACGCGTCTTGTACAACTAACTGCCTTGCTCCAATGGCAAAGGTTTTGCAAGATAACTGGGGCATCGTAAAGGGTTTGATGACAACAATTCACGCCTACACAAACGATCAAGTGATCCTAGATTTCCCTCATAAGGATCTACGTCGCTCACGTGCGGCAGCAACAAATATGATTCCAACCTCAACTGGAGCAGCAAAAGCGATCTCGCTAGTTATGCCTGAGTTAAAAGGCAAGCTAGACGGATATGCGATGCGTGTTCCTGTTCCAACAGGTTCCGCAACTGATCTAACGGTTGAATTAGCAAAGGAAGCAACCGCTGCAGAAATTAATGCAGCGATGAAGGCGGCAGCAAATGGCGCCCTCAAGGGTTACCTGACTTATACAGAAGATCCAATTGTTTCTTCAGATATCGTCACAGATCCATCATCATGTATCTTCGACTCAGGTCTTACCAAAGTTATTGGCAATCAGGTGAAGATTGTTGGTTGGTATGACAACGAATGGGGTTACTCAAACCGTCTTGTTGATCTAGTTGGTCTCGTTGGAAAGTCTCTTTAATCTAGATGTCTGTAAATCTAGAAAATTTTGAGGTAGCCGGCAAACGAGTATTTCTTCGTTGTGATTTAAATGTTCCTCTGAAAGAGGGAGTAATCACAGATGATGGACGCATCCGCGCCTCGTTGCCGACTATCAAAACTCTTCTAGCCAATGGTGCAAGTGTGGTAATTGCCGCGCACTTAGGTCGTCCCAAAGGTGAAGTAAAACCGGAACTTTCACTTGCACCCGTTGCAGTTCGCTTAGCTGAATTACTTGGGATACCAGTTCAATTCGCAAGCGCTTCCAGTGGTGAAGAAGTGAAAGCTAAGGCAGCAGCCCTAGCGCAAGGCGAAATTCTTTTACTCGAAAATATTCGCTTCGATGCTGCAGAAACTTCGAAAGAAGAGGTAGAGCGTTTAGCGCTAGCTAAGAAACTTGCTGAACTTGCTGATCTATACGTGGGGGATGGCTTCGGTGCAGTTCACCGTAAGCATGCATCTGTTTTTGATCTTCCTAAACTTCTTCCTCATTGCGCCGGAACCCTAGTTGCCGCTGAAGTCGAAGTATTGAAAAAGCTGACTCAGAATCCAGATCGCCCTTATGGCGTGGTACTTGGTGGAGCGAAGGTGTCGGAAAAAATTGGAGTGATTTCGAATTTGCTAGGCCAAGTCGATGTCATGGCAATCGGTGGAGGCATGGTCTTTACATTTCTTGCGGCTCAAGGAAAAGAGATTGGTACCTCTTTAGTTGAGAGGGATTTAATAGAGAGCGTTAAAGAGTTAATTAAGAAGGCCGCCGATTCTGGTGTCGAGTTAGTTTTGCCTACCGACATCTTGGTGGCTCCAAAGTTTGCCGCTGATGCTCCAGCAACGTTAGTCAGATCGGAAAACATTCCAGCAGATCAGATGGGCCTAGATATCGGACCTGAATCTGCAGCGGCATTTGCAGCAGCGATTAAAAAATGTGTAACTGTTTTTTGGAACGGACCGATGGGAGTTTTTGAATTTCCAGCTTTTGCTCATGGCACTCAGGTAGTTGCAAAGGCTCTTAGTGAAGTCTCTGGTATTTCTGTTGTCGGTGGGGGAGACTCTGCCGCTGCGGTACGAACTTTAGGTTTTGCCGATAGCGATTTTGGTTATATTTCAACAGGTGGTGGAGCATCACTTGAATATCTTGAAGGTAAAGAGCTTCCGGGGCTAACTGCTCTCGGTCTGTGATCCTCAAGAACTAAAGAAGCGGAGAAGAGTATGCGCAAGCCACTAATGGCAGGAAACTGGAAGATGAATTTAAATCATCTTGAGGCGATCGCGGTAACCCAGAAATTGGTTTACTCTCTCCAGGATAAAGATTATGACGCGGTAGATGTTGCGATCATTCCTCCATTTACAGATATTCGCTCTATCCAAACTATGGTTGATGGTGATCGACTGCGACTTCTCTATGGCGCTCAGGATATTTCTCCCGAGTCCGGTGGCGCTTTTACCGGAGATATTTCCGGTTCAATGATTGCAAAGCTTGGTTGCACATTTGTTGTGATTGGTCATTCAGAACGTCGTGCAATTCATAAGGAAGATGACTCACTAATCAACCGTAAAATTAAAGCGGCTCTTGCAAATGAATTAACTCCAATATTTTGCGTAGGAGAAGAACTTTCGGTACGTGAATCTGGTGCGCATGCTTCGCATGTCATTCGCCAACTTCGAGCCGGTCTTGAGGGATTTACTAAGCCAGAGTTAAAGAAGATCGTAATTGCCTACGAACCAGTTTGGGCTATCGGAACTGGAAAGACTGCAACACCAGAAGATGCTCAAGAAGTTTGCGCGGCGATTCGTGAAGAGCTTGGTTCTATCGGTTCTCCAGAAATTGCTTCAAATTTGAGAGTTCTTTACGGCGGATCAGTTAAGTCATCAAATGTTGTCGAGATCATGCGCCAACCCGATGTCGATGGAGCTCTTATTGGTGGTGCTAGCCTAGATCCTGAGGAATTGGCGAAGATAGTTAAGTTCCATAGCGTTCCTTCAGCCTAAATTGGACAAGGCGAGTAACAGATCTAGTATCCTGAGCACCTACCGTATGAGGAGTTTTACATCGTGGAATTAGCGCTCACAATCCTGCTCGTAATCACAAGTGTCGTAATGATCTTGCTAGTTCTTCTCCACAAGGGAAAAGGCTCCGGGTTATCTGATCTTTTCGGTGGCGGTATGTCATCTAACTATGGCGGCTCATCTGTCGTTGAAAGAAACCTAGATCGGATCACGATCGTGGTCGGTGGAATTTGGTTTGGCGGCGTTGTCGCACTCAGTCTTGTATTGAAGGGTTAATAAATGGCAAGTGCAATTCGCGGAAGCCGTGTCGGAGCTGGCCCAATGGGCGAGGCTGAGCGCGGAGATCAGATTGAACGGGCAGCGGTTTCATATTGGTGCTCCAAAGGCCACGAAGTTCGCCCATCATTTGCAGTTGAAGAAACGGTTGAAATTCCGGCTCAATGGGATTGCCCTAAATGTGGACTGCCAGCAGGACGTGACAAGGCCAATCCTCCAAAGGCTGTCGTAAATATTCCATATAAGACTCACTTAGCCTATGTAAAAGAGCGTCGCTCCGATACTGAAGGTGAACAACTACTAGAGGATGCACTGCGCAAACTTCGTGGAGATGACGCGTAAAAATTAAAGCGCTTTAGCTGCCTTAAGCAATTGGTCTATACCCGCGCTTCGATCCTGCAGATGTAGGCGAAGTAGTGGGTATTTTCTTTTGTTAAGTGCGCGAGCATCACCGAGAGCCTGTGCCATCAGTAAAGTCTGAAAATCAAATTCTCTCATCGGTACTTTGAAATTATTTTTGCAATCTCCAGTGATTTGAAGAAATGAACCATTTTGCTGACCACCTTTATGAAATTGCCCTGTGGAATGCAAGAAACGAGGCCCCCAGCCGAAACTTACTGGCCTTGCTGACTTTTCAGACAAGATCGATCGAATCTCAGTAATACGAGAATCTCCAATACGATCTAGATAGGCCATCACAGATATATATCCATCGGAATCAGTGTTGGCAATCAAATTTTTCAACGCCGCAACTAACGTGTTTCCGTGGCCAAAGATTTCTACTGACTCATCTTCGCCATCGGCGGTAATTGGAGGAAGAACGATTTTCCATTCAGCGAGTATCTGAGAGGTTGCCTCTTTCGCCTCGGCAACATTTGGCTGATTAAATGGATCAATCTCTAAAACGGCACCTATTAAAGCAGTTACCCATTCCCAAAATAAGAAATGTTCGCCGAGCTCTGCTTCAACAGTTAAGTCAGCGCCGGTCGAGAATCCAACCGAGAATGCACCGCCAGATTTTGCCGCTGAAAAATTTTCAGTCGCAATCGGCAATCGACCTTGTTCATTTTTTCCAGTTGATTCGGCGATTAGTTGCTCAATCCAATCTGAAAGGCCGGTGTAGATACTTCCTGAGTCAGAAAATCCTAAGAATTGTTCGGATTGAGTGAGAAGTAAATAGGCGACATCCAAAACCACTTCTGGACTATCGGTTATCTGATTTCGACAATCTCCCGCTTGGTCAAGGAGTATTGACGCGTCAACTCCCATCAGAGCAGTGGGTGTCAGACCAAAAGCAGTTAGTGCGCTAAAGCGCCCACCAACTTTTGGATCTGCGTTAATTACAGAGTACCCATCCGCACGCGCAGAGATATCAAGGGG
>JBBQEE010000064.1:0-5690 GCA_038320375.1 Candidatus Nanopelagicales bacterium | reverse complement strand
GATATCAGGAAGTATTAATTGAAAAAGTTTTAGTAAAGGAAAAATCAGGTTTGGAAGCAGATGCCCGCACTGCACGATACGCATCACTCGATGCGGTTGCACATGCCTATGGTGCGACACAAATATTTTTAGGACATACTCGTGATGATCAAGCTGAGACGGTTCTGCTGGGATTAGCTCGTGGTTCGGGAACTCGCTCACTATCTGGAATGTCACAAATAAATGGAAAGTATGCCCGTCCATTTCTTTACGTAACTCGCGAACAAACTGTTGCTGCTTGTGTTGAAGCGAATTTAATTCCATGGAATGACCCGCACAATGAAAATACAAAATTCTCACGAGTAAGAGTGCGCAATAAAATCCTTCCGATAATGGAGGAAGAGATTGGCCCAGGAATTGCGGCGGCGCTGGCGCGAAGTGCGGCAATCTTGCGAGATGACGCCGATGCACTGGATGAGATGGCCCAAGCGGTAATTTCGCGCGTTGACCTATCTGACCTTGATTGCGCTGCCCTAGCGGAATTGCCACGAGCCATCCGATCTCGCATTTTGCGGGCGGCGATCTACGCCGCAGGTGCCCCCAGTGGCTCGGTCAGCGCTGAGCACCTCGCAGCTATTGAGGCGCTGGTCACTTCTTGGCATGGACAAGGTGAATCGAGCCTGCCGGGTGGTGTGAAGGTGGCGCGAATTTCGGGCAGACTTTCGCTCTTGGCCCGCCCATAAAAATGCCCCGAGATTTACTATAGAAACGAAGGAGTCCTTAATTGGATATTGCTGCCGTAGGAACTGATGTTGAGCGTGTAATTGTTTCGGAAGAAGAATTGCGCGCAAAGGTTGCTGAACTTGCAGCACTCGTTGATGCTGATTACAAAGATCGCGACTTACTTCTAGTTGGTGTTCTCAAAGGCGCCATTATGGCGATGGCAGATTTAACTCGTGCGATGCAACGACATATCGAAATGGATTGGATGGCAGTTTCCTCTTACGGATCTGGCACAAAGTCCAGTGGAGTTGTTCGAATCTTGAAAGATTTGGAACGTGATGTCACTGGGCGAAATATTTTAATTGTCGAAGATATTGTTGACTCCGGATTAACGCTTTCTTGGTTACGCGCAAATTTAATGTCTCGCGGTGCTGCCTCTGTCGAAATTTTAGCGATTCTTCGCAAACCTGAGGCGGCGAAAGTAGAAGTCGAATGTAAATATGTGGGATTCGATATTCCGGCTGATTTCGTAGTTGGTTACGGCCTAGATTTTAATGAAAAATATCGCAACCTATCCTTTATTGGTGTGCTAGCTAAGCACATGTACTTATAAGAAAGTGCCAAAAATCATGGAGAAGAAGAGTTTGATGAAGAAGAGTTTGATGAAGAAGAAGTCTGAGAAGAAAACTCCTGCCAAAAAAGCGCCAACAACTAAAGCTGGAAAAATTTTTCGCGGCCCACTTTTCTGGATTGTAATTGCGATTCTTGGAGTCACGATTTTTGGTCAAATTTCAAGCGTAAGTAACCGCTATACCGAAATTTCAACTTCTCAAGCGATAGATGCAATCTCAAAATCTCAGATCGAGTCTGCAGTGCTAGTAGATAAATCACAGAAGATTCGTTTAATTTTAAAGCCAGGTGAATTGATCGAAGGTTCTAGCAAAGTCGAAGCGTCATATATCGCACGCCAAGAACCTAATTTAATTGATGCTCTGACTGGCAATCCTCCGATTAAGGGATGGAATATTGAGGTTCCATCACAATCACTCTTTGTTACATTCTTATTTTCAATTTTTCCAATTCTATTAATTGGTTTCCTTTTCTTCTTCCTAATGAGCAATGCTCAAGGTGGGAAAAAAGTATTTTCATTCGGAAAATCGCGTGCAAAATTACAAGATAACGATGTTCCCCAAAATACTTTTGCCGATGTAGCCGGCTCGGATGAAGCCATTGCTGAACTCGAAGAAATCAAAGATTTCTTAGCCAACCCACCGAAGTACGCGCTGTTAGGCGCCAAAATTCCTAAAGGCGTACTTCTTTACGGCCCTCCCGGAACCGGAAAGACTCTGTTAGCTCGCGCAGTTGCCGGTGAAGCGAAAGTTCCTTTCTATTCAATCTCTGGATCAGATTTTGTTGAAATGTTTGTCGGAGTTGGCGCAGCACGTGTTCGTGATTTATTTGCCCAAGCTAAAGCAAACTCTCCTGCAATAATATTTATTGATGAGATTGATGCTGTTGGTCGCCAACGCGGTACCGGAATGGGTGGCGGTCACGATGAACGCGAACAAACCCTTAACCAACTTCTAGTTGAAATGGATGGTTTTGAAAGTGGTGGGCAAGTAATTTTGATTGCCGCCACCAACCGTCCGGATGTTCTTGATCCTGCGCTTTTGCGTCCCGGGCGTTTTGATCGACAGATTGCAGTTGATCGCCCAGACCTAAAAGGTCGTGAAGAAATTCTTAAGGTGCATGCAAAGACAAAACCACTTGCAAGTGAAGTTGATTTGATGACTTACGCTCGTCGTACACCTGGTTTTACAGGTGCGGACTTAGCGAATGTATTAAATGAAGCGGCTTTATTAGCAGCGCGAGAAGGCAAGAAAGTTATTGCAAGTAATCAGATTGATGAAGCTATTGATCGCGTAATGGCTGGACCGCAACGTAAATCAAGAATTATGTCTGATGAAGAACGTCGAGTTACCGCTTATCATGAGGCCGGTCACGCACTTGTTGCCTACGCACTTCCACATACTGATCCAGTTCATAAAATTACGATCATGCCTCGTGGTCGCGCACTGGGCTATACAGTTGTATTGCCAGATGAAGATAAATATTCAACAACGCGTAATCAACTTCTCGATCAACTTGGTTACTCACTTGGTGGCCGCGCAGCAGAAGAACTTATTTTCCATGATCCATCCACTGGGGCCTCTAACGATATTGAGAAAGCAACTGCGCTTGCCCGTGCGATGGTTACTCAGTACGGAATGACTGAAGCCATCGGAGCAATTAAATTAGGTGCAGATAACTCACAACCGTTTATGGGTCGAGATTACGGACACCAACGTGACTACTCAGAAAATATGGCAGCGGTAGTGGATGCGGAGATAAGAAAACTTATTGAAAATGCGCATCAAGAGGCTTTCGATATTCTGGTCGAAAACCGTGCGACTCTTGATGCGATGGTTCTGCAATTGCTTGATAAAGAGACTTTAAATAAGGAAGAAGTTGCAGAAATATTCAAGGCTGTTAATTCATGGCCACGCAGACCGGCTTGGACAGGATCGGCTTCACGTATTCCTTCACAGAAACCTCCTGTCGATGTTCCAGAACGAGTCATTGCAAAAGTTGAGAACGATAACAAGCCAACTCGTGTAAAAAAATCAGCCAAGAAGGAAACTTCTGAAGAGTGAGTGAAGTGAGTTCAATTTCAATGGGTCCAGAAGACGGTCGCGCCGCGCATCCTTTTGATGAAGCGCGCGCCACTGCTGCTGTTCGTGAACTGTTGTTGGCACTCGGTGAGAATCCAGATCGTGAAGGGCTGCAAGACACTCCTGCTCGAGTAGCACGTGCATTTAAAGAAAATTTTGAAGGGCTATGGAAGTCACCAGAAGATGTATTAACTACAACTTTTGATATCGGCCATGAAGAATTAGTAATCATTCGTGACATTGAAGTGTTTTCTCATTGCGAACATCACTTGACCCCGTTTCACGGCGTGGCACATGTTGGCTACATACCAAGTGGAAAAATTACAGGTTTATCGAAAGTTGCTCGTCTCGTAGATTTATTTGCGCGTCGTCCGCAAGTGCAAGAAAGATTAACGACACAGATCGCTGATGCAATGGTGAATATTCTTAACCCAATGGGCGTAATCGTAATTATTGATTGCGAACATTTATGTATGTCAATGCGTGGAGTTCGTAAATCAAAAGCACGTACGACCACCAGTGCAGTTCGTGGAGTACTACGTGATCCAGCAACACGTGCAGAGGCAATTAGTTTGATCACTAATCGTTAATTTGAATTAGTTGGTGTCTATGAAAGTAATGGGAATTTTAAATGTCACTCCAGATTCATTTGCTGATGGAGGTCGACACGATACTTTTGCTAAAGCCGTTGATCGGGGCTTAGAAATGATCGCCGAAGGCGTTGACATCATTGATATTGGTGGTGAATCAACTAGACCGGGTGCAGAAAGAGTTTCAGCGGCTGAAGAACAGTCCCGAGTGATTCCGGTTATTCAAAAACTTTCGCAAACTGGAATTCCGATCAGCATTGACACTATGCGCGCTGAAACTGCCATCTTTGCTATAGAAGCAGGAGCGAGCATCGTTAATGATGTAAGTGGTGGACAAGCAGATGACCTGATGCACGAAAGCGTTGCCGAAATGGGTTGCCCGTACATTTTGATGCATTGGCGGCGTCATTCAAAAGATATGAATGCACAGGCGGTTTATAAAGATGTAGTCACTGAAGTGATTGCTGAAATGGCGATTCAGATTGGTTCCGCGCTAAGCGCGGGAATCGCTTGTAACAATCTCATAATTGATCCGGGTCTAGGTTTTTCTAAAGATGCGGATGCGAACTGGGAAATTATTCGCCGTATCGATGAATTCACGAATTTGGGCTATCCAGTACTTGTTGGTGGCTCACGCAAACGTTTTCTTGGGGGAGATTCTCCAGATGATCGCGAAGAGGCTTCGGTTGCCTTGACTCGATCACTACTTGATAAAAATATCTGGGCAGTTAGGGTTCATAGTGTGAAGCCACACAAGGAAGTCATAGAGAAAAATGTCTGATTCTATATTCATAAAAGGTATCAAATCATTTGGCTATCATGGTGTTTTGAAGTCTGAAAATGTTACAGGTCAAGATTTTTTTGTTGATATTGAACTTTTCTTAGATTTAACTAAAGCAAGTGAATCAGATGATGTAAATGACACTGTAAATTATGCTGAAATCACAGATTTAGTTATTGCTGAAATTGCTGGTGAAACAGTTTCGCTTATTGAGAAACTAGCAGGACGCATTGCTGAGCGAATTAATTCTGAATATCCTCAAGTTTTACTTACATCTGTAACTGTTCATAAACCACACGCACCAGTATCAGCTCAAGTTTCTGATATTTCAGTCACAATCTCAAGATGAAGGCGGTAATCGCTCTCGGTGCCAATCTTGGTAATCCAATAGAACAGATGGATTTAGCAATTTCACTTTTACGTGAATCAACCGAAGTCATAGCGGTCTCGGCATATATTGAAACTGCGCCAGTAAGTGATATCGAACAACCAAATTATTTAAATGCGGTTTGTTTAATTGAAAGCGATCTACCAGCTTTAGATTTGTTGGCTCTTTTGCACGGAATTGAAAAAGTCTTGGGTCGCGAACGAACCGAAAGATGGGGTCCACGAACTATTGATCTGGATCTGATTCAGTACGGAAATCTTTTAAGCAGCGCGCAGGAGTTAGAACTTCCACATCCGAGAGCGCATGAAAGGCTATTTGTTCTAGAGCCTTGGCACTCAATTGAGCCAGACGCGATTCTCCTCACGCACGGCAAGATTTCTGAACTTTTGGAGCAATTGAGTTAAAGCCTTAAACTTGTAATTATCACCGCCCGGTACCTGAAAGGACTGGAGCCACGAAAGTATGAAAATAGTAACTAGAGCCAGTGAGTTTGATAGCGGCTGCGTATTTGTTCCTAC
>JBBQEE010000063.1:0-5931 GCA_038320375.1 Candidatus Nanopelagicales bacterium | reverse complement strand
GAAGGAAAACGCGTAGTCGGTGCGAAGGTTCTAGATAAAGAGTCCAACTCAGTAATTTCCGTCAGAGCGAAAGTTACGGTGATGTGTGCAGGTGTTTGGAGCGACAAGTTACATGAAAAATTTTCGATAACTCCTGGATATAAAGTTTCCATGAGTAAAGGGGCACACATAATTCTGCCAAAAGAAGCGATTGATTCTGAGGCAGGAATTATTTTAAAAACTGAAGCTTCAGTGCTCTTTATTATTCCATGGGCTAACAAATGGATTGTTGGCACCACTGATACACCTTATGATTCTGATGTGACTAACCCTGTTGCTAGTGCTGAAGATGTTTCATATATTATCGAGCAAGCAAATCGAGTGCTAAGTCCCAAAATAAGCGTCGATGACATAATCGGTGTTTATGCTGGGCTTAGACCGCTTGTAGCTAATAACAAAGGATCGATTACGACCAAACTATCTCGAGAACATATTGTTGACCGTCCAGTTCCGGGATTTGTAAGTATCGCTGGTGGTAAGTACACCACCTACCGAATAATGGCTGAAGATGTAATCGATCTGGCTGCACAAGATCTTCGAAGAGTCGTACCGAAATCGATCACCGAAAAAGTTCCGGCAGTTGGCGCAGATGGCTACTTTGCCCTCACGCAGCAGATTGCCCAATTATCAGATTTGAGTGGGCTAGATGAAGCAACTATTAGCCACCTCCTGAATAGGTATGGATCTTTAGTCGAGGAGTTAATAACAATCGTTACTCGTGATCCAAAACTAGGGCGCCTACTGTCTGATGATTTGCCTTATATTCAAGCGGAGATTATCTATGCAGTTACCCATGAGGGCGCACGAAGTGTCGATGATGTGTTGTCACGAAGAACTCGAATTTCATTTGAAGCAAGTGACGGTGGCGCCGGTCTAGTGGATAGTGTTGCTGATTTAATTGCCCCAATTTTGGGATGGAGCCCGACGCAAAAAAAGAAGTCAGTCTCTAATTATTTAGCACAACTTGATATCGAACGAGATTCGATGGAGAAAGTTTTACAGCAGGTTCGTTAATTTTTTATTTGGTTGCGGCAACCATCAGTTGCTGGTTTCTTGCTTGGCGCTACGGTTGGTATTGCTGATGGTGATGGGACGATGACTGGACCTTCACCGATTGAGAAAGTAATTGGAGTTCGCACATTAGCGTGTGTGCCAGTTGCATCTGTGAAACCAATTGCGCCTGACCAAGCGCCAGCAGGAAGACCTTTCATGGTTAATTTCCAAGATCCACTCGTAGAACGAACAACTTTTTGGACTGGTGTTGGATTTACGGGAGTTGTTTTATCTACATAAAATCTGACAGTTCCAGTGACTACAGGACGTCCATCAGGACGTGTGACATCGACTTCTAGCGTCACTGGTTTATCGCTTGTTGAAAATTTCACATTCTTATAAAGCAGTGTTGAAGTTTCATTCTTCGGCATTTGATCAGAAATCTCTGGCATCCAACTGCCCTTTATTAAATCGAGGAAAGTCGCAGGAGTACCTCTAAATACATTTAGATCTAAGCGGCTGCCAGGCACTCCATATTTGGGAGCGATGCCACAGGATGAGTATTGCCACATTGTCCAGAGTGATGAGCAATTTGCAGTTGTCCAAGAATGAACATAACAGCCACCATCTTTTAACCCTGGCTGTGCGAGTGGATCTGCTGGATCTATTGAATAGTGAGCCAACCAGATTGGGTACTGTCGTAATTCATCATCACGAACCATTGAACCTTCAAGAAAACTAGAGTACGAATAAATAATTGGTGTTCGTCCAGTCTTCTCTTTAAGAACCTTCAGAAATGCTTTAGCCCAGAGAGTTACTTGTGATTTTGGCAAATTACGAGAACAGGTACTACCTGAGTACTGCACACATTTATTCTCTAAATCGAGCGCGTATGGAAGATCACGTTCGTTATATCCGCCAAGAGCACCAAGACGCCAAATGACCTTTTGAGCTTGAGTCTGCGCATCCAGAATCACCTGTTCATCAGTTTTTACATCGGGAAGAACTGCGTAATGATAAAACCCTGTGTAAATTCCCGCTGCTTGTGCAGCTAATCTATCCATGATGACATATTTGAGTGCCAACGCGTCTGCATCATCACGTGAATCAGAAGCCTTGATCATTACAAAACGCATTCCTGCGGCATGCATTTTTTCGAAATCTATTGGTGCACCGTTGGGATGTTGCCAACGGCTGATATCTGCGCCATGAATACGGCCACCGGGACCAAGTTGATCGACTGTTTGAATTGATGCAGCATCAGAAATTCCGGGAAGTTCACGGACAACAATTTCACGAATATTTGAATAGATATATTTTGAACCACTCTTTGCTTTTGCCCGATATTTAACATCAGCGTTGAGCGCAGTTGCCACAGCGACAACTCGCCAAGTTCCTACTCGAGCTGTTTTGGTGGAGAAGCGAGTGTTCTGCCACTTTCCATTTAATTGAATTTCAATCTCAATTTTTTGACCAGATTTAGCAGGTTTATAGGAACCAAATAAAGTAACTATTGGTTCTGGGCCACCCGGCGTTTGCAGGATTGACATTGTAAGTTTTGGAGTGGCTGCACTGCTTGATGAAATTTGAAGATTAAAAAGCGTAACGCTGAGAACTAACAAAGTTATTATTTGCCTCATGCGAGTTCGACCAACTTAATATCGAGATCAAAAATGAATTTGATCGAACCCAAGAGAGAATTTTCTAGTTTGACTCGAGCTGGAGAGTATTCATGATCACCAGAAAATTTTCTTGCATCTGAAAAATCCAAGGAAAGTGATGCGCCATCAAAATCGGCTAGACGAGCGTCAAAGTATGCGATCCAAGCAATGCGATCGGTACTCTCTAAGTGATCAAGTACGTCATTCCAGCGCAATTTAATATCCCTTAAGGAAAGCGCATCAGGCATAGCGAGAACTTTACTGGCTCTGGCCAAACGTTGGCAGTTAGTGGCGCGGTGAGCCGATTAAGCTGAAATATTCACCGGTCAAAACAACGCGCATATTGTGGGTGCGATCTGGTGAAATTCGAAGATGACGCGCAATCCGGGCAACGATCTGCTCAACGGATTTTTCACTGACAAATCTCAGTTTCGCAATCTCTGAATTGCTGAAACCCTGGGCTAAAAGCCTAAATGTATTAATTTGAATATCGGTAAATTCATCCAGAATAGTTTTTGATCCTTCGCCATGAAGTCTTCCCAAACTATCCACCCATGACATTTTTTCATGGTTATCGACTGCAGCAATTGATCTAATTATCGCATTACTGACCACTATTAAATCTGAGATTGACTTCTTCAATATAACTTGAGCACCTTGTGGAATTTCTTTCTCTTTAAAACCTATTAGTCGCAGATCGGCGCAGGCTGTAAGAAGGACTATTCCCAAAGAAGGATTAACGCTTCGAAATTTTGAAACTAGCGCAATTGCTTCATCTTGCGCAAATTGGAGGTCGATGACAGCAACTTCGGGAGATAAGTACTTGTGCAAATTTTCAGCAATCTCTGAAGTTCTGGCTTCAGCAACGACATTTATTGATTGCAAACGTAGGGAGGCGCTTAAAGTTGCTAATTCAAATGAATCATCACTCGCTACAAGCACCGTTGGATTTAAATTCATAATTGAAGGTAGCGCAGATATCTATAAAGGGATACCCCCGTACCACTCAAATATTATTTACTTTTCACCTCGGGGAAACCCTAGTCAAGTATTTTGCGAATTGCTTCAGGAATTTTCTCAATAATTGAAGTTGCGGAAATCGGTGCTCCATTTGAAGCAATCAGAGCCGCGCTGTTATGGATGTAGGCGCCAGTCGCGCCAATGCAAGCTAACCTTGATTCGTCATTTAAAATTTCAATGTAATTGGTAGCAATAAGTGCAGCAATGATTCCAGCAAGGACATCACCACTTCCAGCAGTGGCAAGCCAAGGCGTTGACTTTGGAAGTTCAATTATCTGTAAACCGTTGGTAACAACGGTATTTGTTCCCTTTAGGAGCACTGTTACTCCAAGTGTTTTACTTGCAGTTATAGCCCATTTACTTGGATCCGATTCAATTGCTTCTGAACTTACTTTGATACCTCGCTTACCAAGTAGTTTAGAAAGTTCTCCCGCATGAGGAGTGATTAACGTCGGCTGGGTTAACTTTCCAGCCCAGTCAAGTGCGCCAGCATCTAGGATCGTGGGAACGGATTGTGCTTTCATTAAATTAAACCAACGATGACGTAACCAAGTTGTAATCTCACTATATTTTTTATCGCTTACGCCGGAACCAGCTAGCCATGCATCAACTTTTCCTGGTTGGACAAGGGCTTCCGGACTAGTGTGTAAAACCAAATGTGCCAAGCCAGAGGAACTGTGAAAGCGAAGAACGCCGAGACCGGTAGCCAGAGCTGCTCGAGATGTTAGAACTGCCGCCCCTGGAAATTGCGCCGAACCGGTAATGACGCCAAGGGTTCCGCGCGAGTATTTATTATCTAATTCGCTGGGAATTACAATATGTTTCTTGGATTCGCGGGCGCTCCATTTTTGGCTTTTCATAAAAACATCTTACGCCTGATTGGTAAATCCCCTTTATACAAGTATTGTCACCTTTATGGAAAAAGTGCGTTGGGGATTTATCGGAGCTGGTTACATCGCAAAGTTAGCGTTATACCCAGCGTTACTTAACTCAAAAGAGGGAGAGATCTACGCCGTTGCATCCAAAGACCGTGATCGCGGATTGAGCCTCTCCCCATCTGGTCTGGTTTACACAAGTTATCAGGAGTTGCTTGACGACCCGAAAGTTGAAGCTGTATATATTTCACTTCCAAACTCACTTCATATTGAATGGTCAATAAAGGCTATGCGCGCAGGCAAGCACGTACTCTGCGAAAAGCCGGCAGCCATGAACGTTGCGCAACTAAAAGAAGCAATTGCAGTTTCACACGAAACTGGAAAGATTTTTATGGAGGCCAGTTGGAACCGTTGGCACCCACGGACAATTCGACTTAAGGAAATTGTAGATTCAGCTTTGATTGGAGATGTAAAAGAGATTCGTTCTGCATTTACTTATGATGGAATGGATCCTTCTAACATTCGCGCCGTTTATGAATTAGGTGGGGGAGGTCTATATGACCTTGGACCTTATTCAGTTGCCGCTCCAATTTGGCTAATGGATTTTGCGCCAGTTTCAAATGTTCAAACTCAAGTTAAATGGCATCCAGGGGGATGTGATGAAACCGTGACAACTTCTTTTGATATTGGGGGAGCGCACGCGGTAGCTCTTACTTCAATGAATACTCCAAACGAACTTTACTTTGATGTTATTGGCAGTAAAGGTCGAGTCTCCATGACTGGAAATGATGCATTTAATTCGCATAACAAGGCGAGTGCATTAGAGATTGAGATTGACGGAAAGGTAACCGTTGAGAATTTCGATGCTTGCGATCCGTATCAATTAATGGCTGACGACATGTCACGTCGCATTCGTGGCGGAGAGGGTTGGCTAATGCCTCACTCTGATTCCATCGCATTTGCAGATGTTTTTGACCGTGCATTCATTTCAATGGGTCGACCATAAATCAGAAGCATCACCCGCATAGATCCAAGGTAGTTTCTCGCGGATATATTCAACGGCTTGGACCCGGAAATGGCCTAACTGCGCCGATTTTGATGGTAATCGTCTGGATATTGGCACGGGATAAACAGCTCTTAGGTCAATGGGTCTCGCCAATCTGGTCACAATTTCTTTTGGCATTTGCCATTTTTGCAATGGGATCGTTGCCAGTTTTTTGGTGGTTTGCCAATTGAGTAACCCGCTTTGGGTTCCCGCCCATCCTGGATTCACTTCAATGGCGCGTCTACAAAAATTCGCCAGTGCCGAAAATTACTGGGATTTACATCGTTGGAGTATCGAT
>JBBQEE010000062.1:0-6004 GCA_038320375.1 Candidatus Nanopelagicales bacterium | reverse complement strand
ACTGGTGCTATGAAGGTTGATGAGAAAGACCAAGCGCTAACCTCAGTTCGATAACCACAAAATAAAAACAAAGTAAAAGCAGACCTAAAACAATGACCACTTCGATTCGTATTGATTCGGATGTGGTCATTGTTGGTTCTGGAATGGGTGGCGCGACCACCGCATACGCTCTCGCTCAAAAGGGAGTAAAAACTTTAGTTTTAGAGCGCGGCGAAAGAATGCCACGGGAACCCGAAAATTGGTCTCCTTCGGAAATTTTTATGAAGTCCCGTTACAAGCCAGATGAAAAATGGGTTGATGAAAGTGATAAAAAGTTTGTTCCGGGAGTTCACTACTTTGTTGGCGGCAATAGCAAGGTTTATGGAGCATCGCTCCCCCGCTTTAGCCAATTTGATTTTGGAGTAATCAAACATCAAGAAGGTATATCTCCTGCTTGGCCATTTACATATGATGATTTAGAGCCGTACTACTACAAAGCAGAAGAGCTATATCGAGTTCATGGTGATGCCCAAAATATTTATGGCAATGACCGCAAAGTTCCATTTCCTTATCCTGCGATGAAACATGAGCCCTACGTGGAGGAACTCAGTGGGCGGTTACGTAAGGCTGGAGTAGCTCCACATTCAAATTCAATGGGAATTGATTTAGGGCCAAATGGTAAATGTATACGTTGTAAGACTTGCGATGGTTTCGTATGCAAAGTTGATGCTAAAAGTGATGCCGAAATAAATGCATTAAATCCCGCTATTGCTACCGGGAATGTAACTTTAATGACTTCGGTTCATGTGACTCGAATAGTTTTGACTGATGATGGAAAGTCCGTAAGCCATTTAGAGGCCACACAAAAAGGTGAAGCGCTCGAAATATACGGAAAGAATTTTGTTATTTCGGCAGGATCGGTGAATACTGCAGCGCTGCTACTTCGTTCAGGTGTAGCAAATTCATCCGATCAGGTCGGTCGAAACTTTATGATGCATAACAACAGTCATATTGCTGCCGTTGATATGCGTCGAAAAAATGACGTTACATTCCAAAAGACTCTCTCTTTCACTGATTGGTATTTAGATGGTGGAAAAGGTTATCCACTTGGTGCAGTTCAGTTAATTGGAAAAGTTCAAGGAATAATGATGAAATCATTTGCCAAACTTGTTCCACTTCCAATTTTGAATTTGGTTTCAGATCACAGCGTTGAATTTGTTGTAATGAGTGAAGATTTACCACATCCTGACAACCGAGTAACCATTACAAAAAGTGGTGACATCAAGTTAGTTAGAAATTCAGTTGGAATGAAGACTCATATGGAACTGCTAAGAAGAGCCAAAAAGACTCTGCGTAAAGCCGGTTATCAAGCAATCTTTAGACAACCTTTTGATATTTCTATGAATTCACATCAATGCGGAACCACGGTGGCGGGCAATGATCCTCGCACGAGCGTTGTTGATGGATACTGCCGAAGCCACGACCATAAAAATCTATATCTTCTAGATGGTGGGTTCTTTCCTTCATCGGCAGCAATGAATCCAGCGCTTACTATTGCAGCTCAGGCGCTTCGGGTTGTCGCAGAATCTGACCTCGCTAAAGTTTAAGAAAGTCCTAGAACTCGCAACAACTCTTGGTGGAGATCTTTAGAATCGACATCAGCACCCGTCCAGTACTTGATACCAATTACTGCTTGATTAACTACCATTCCAAGTCCCTGCAACGTTACTGCGCCTCGCTTAGCGGCCTCATCTAAGAAGTAAGTCTGTGGTGGATTTACGATCACATCTGCCGCAAACATTTCAGGGCGTATCGAATCAAAATTAATATCTTGCTTACCTTCAGCATTGACCATTCCCATTGAGGTTGTATTGATTACTACTTGAGCATCAGCCGGAATCGAATATGTCGAGCTCCATTCGATGAATTCTGCAGATGAATTGGTTCTGGTATTAAGCAACTCAGTTAACTCTTCACCGCGAGCGCGCGAGCGATTTACGATATAAAACTTCGCCGCACCTGCCAACGCTAACTCAACCGCAATAGCGCGGGCGGCGCCCCCTGCGCCAAGCAAGACAATTATTTTGCCTGTTGCTGGCGTGATTTCAAGGAATGATTTCAGAAATCCTTTGCCATCAGTATTTTCGCCTATTAATTTGCCATCGCGGTTAACGGCGCAGTTAACGGCGCCTATCAAGGCGGCTGATTCACCTAGTCCATCTAAATACTTAATGACTTCAACCTTGTGTGGAATAGAGCAGTTAAAACCCTTCCAATTCATAGCTCGAGCGCCCGCTACTGCCGCCTCAAGTTGATCGGGGTTTACTTCACAATTTATATATCGATAGTGCAGATCATTAGCCCTAAATGAGGCCTCAACCATCGCAACTGTAGGATTAGAGTCTGAGCCTTGCGAAAAACAGCCGATAAGTTCGTGGCGAAATGAGCCTCCAATATCCATGGTCATGTGCAGACCTTACCTCTCAAGTTATGATCCGCCAATGGTTATTTCCTTCTTAGAACGCATCGCATCGGCTCCAATTTCATGGGGAATTTGTGAAGTACCCGGCTGGGGCGCAATGCTTCCCACTAAACGTGTGCTCTCAGAGATGACAAGTTTGGGATTGCCCGCCACAGAACTTGGTGCTCCCGGATTCTTTTCAGATGATTCAGCCGAATTGAAGGATCAATTAGCAGAATTTAATATGTCAATGATTGGTGGCTTCACCCCCGTTGTATTGCACGATAAGTCACAAGAAGAGGCCACTATCAAAAATGCGCTTAAATCCAGTAAGAAATTCCAAGAAATTGGTGCAACTCACTTCGTTTCATGCCCAGTACAAACTTGGGATTGGGCGAACCCTGAAGAACTAAATAATGATGAAGTCACTCAATTTTTCAAAATGCTCGCTGAAGTAGATAAAATTTGTAATGATCACGGGCTTGTACAAGTAGTACACCCTCATCTACAGACGGTTGTCGAAACAAAACGTGACATTGACCGTGTAGTAGAAAATTCAAACGTTATGTGGTGTCTAGACACTGGCCACATGACAATTGGTGGTCAGGACACTGTCGAGTTTGCTAAAAAATATGCGAGCCGTGTTGGCCATGTCCACCTAAAAGATGTAAATATGAAATCGGTTCCACCAGTGCTTGCACGTAAGCAGAGCATCATGGAAGGTGTACAGCAAGGTCTATTTACACCTCTTGGGCAAGGTGATGTTCCAATCCTTGAAACAATTCTCGCCCTAGAGAGTGCTGGATATCAAGGTTGGTATGTGATTGAACAGGATGTAGCAATCACTGGCGCAATGCCAGAAGTCGGTGAGGGACCAATAACTGGGATGAAACAGTCAGTGGATTATCTGCACAAAGTTGTAGCACCCGCGCTGGCAAAAATCGGAAAATAATGTCCGAAGTTAAAATACTCGCCGATGATGAAGAAGTTGGTAACTACGCTGCCCGTTTAATATTTGATGAGATTGTAAAAACTGCACACGAAAAAAAAACCGTTCGTTTTAGGTTGTCCTGGTGGACGTACGCCACGGAGTACTTATAAGGCTTTAGCGCGCATGGTTAAAGAAAATCAACTGGATATTAGCCATGTAAAAATTGTAATGATGGATGAGTATTTGATTGAGAACAGTGATGGCACTCTTTCAAATTGTGATCCATCTGCGCATTACAGTTGTGCTGGGTTTGCAAAGAATGAGATTTGGGAGATCCTAAATTCTGGCGTGCCAGTTACAAGCCAAATTGACCTCCATAACGTATTTCATCCGGATGCGCAGAATCCTGATTTATATGAAGAATTCCTTAAAAATAATCGGGTTAATATTTTTTTAATGGCTACCGGTGGATCAGATGGTCATGTTGCCTTCAACCCTCCAGGAACGCCGCGCGAGGCACGTACTCGAATTGCAAAATTAGCAGATGAAACTCGTCAAGATAACTTGGGGACTTTTCCCAATTTCAAAAATATTGATGAAGTTCCGCGATTTGGTGTAACCGTTGGTCCAGCAACTATGGTCGACTACTCAGAATTAGTAATAATGGAAATTATCGGTTCACATAAACATTTGGCATTTGAGCACATCACTTCTGCAAAAAGTTATCAATCTGATTGGCCTTCAACGATTGTGCGAGACTGTACAAACTACTTAATTCTTGCTGATGTTGATGCGGCGGAAGGTTAATTTGCCGCTAGCGCTGCGCCAATTAGCGCCGCATTTTTCCCTGAGTTAGAACTCTTTATTTCTGGTGCTGCACGACGTTTAGTTACATTTCTTTTATAACTTTCAAGCACTAAATCTCGATAAAGTGCGCTACCTAGCCAAAGTCCTCCGCCAATAATAATTTCACTTGGATCAAAAAAATCAACCAGGGTTGCAATCGACTTACCTAAAACATCCGCTGCTGAATTTACAACTTTTTGTGCTTGTAAATCATTTTCATAAATTTCAAATACATTGATAGCACTTTTGATTTCAGATTCAGTTTCCCTTTGAAATCTTCGAGCAATCCCTAAACCTGATGAGAACTGTTCAAGTGTGGGACTTTCTTGAGAATTATCGATCTGATTGACTCCGAAACCGATCGCTTCGCCAGTTGCTCCAGCCCATGGTTTTCCGTCAATGACAAAAGCGTGTGAAATTCCAGAACTAACCGTTATAAAAATAAAATTATTTAAGCCTCTATTGATATCTGCCTCAGCAAGAGCCATCGCCCTGACGTCAGATTCGATTATCCAGTTAAATCCTGTCAGTGCACTAAAATCCTCCTTGGGTTGAATTTTCCACTCAATTTGGTCGTTACTATTCAAATATTGATCCGGGGTTACGTATTCGGCGAAACACGCCCCACCGTTAGCAACCGAAATATTGTTCTCTTTAGCAATTTCTAGCAGTTCCAGAATAATTGATTTAGTTATATCTAGATTGGGATCTGCCTTCGAATATAGATCGTTTCGAGAACTTTTTGATACCTCATGCAGAATTCTCATTTTCGAATCAAATAGCGCACCAGCAATTTTGGATGCACCCACATCAATTGCTAGCGTCGCAGAGATAATTACCATAGAGGTAAAGAATAGTCCCTATCCAATCCAAAACCTTTTTAGTAGACTTCCGATAAGAAATTTACTCAGAGATCAATGGGGTTTAAAAGTGTCAGATATTCGTGTCGGAATTATTGGCGTTGGAATTATGGGCGCAGGACATGCCCGTTACTTAACCGATTCGGTTGATGGTGCCGTTGTCACCGCTATCTTCGACTTAGACGCAGCACGAATGGATTCATTAGCAACTGAACTATCAGCCAAATCTGGTGCAACGATAAATAAGCACTCATCGGTATCTGAATTAATAAATGACGTGACAGTTGATGCAGTGATCATTTGCTCACCTGATGGACTGCATCCTGAACATTTAGAACTATGTGTTAAAGCTGGAAAGCCAACGCTCTGCGAAAAACCACTAGCACCGCGTTTGGAAGATGCCAAAAGGATTGCAGAAATCGTTAAGGCATCCGGAGTTCCCGTCGCCCTTGGATTTATGCGTCGTTTTGATCCAGGATATATCCAAATGAAGAAGGAAATTGATTCTGGAAAATACGGAGAAGTCGTTCAAATTCGCTCAGTCAGTCGCAACGTATCAACTCCGGGTGCAACTACTGCTGGGATGATTTCAAATTCAGCGGTACACGAATTTGATATTGGTCGTTGGCTTCTTGGAGAAGAATTTACTGATGTTTCGACGGCAGTTGGAAAAAGAACTTCGCATGCTAATCCGGATATTGACGATGTCCTGAGTATTTTGACGCATAGCGAATCAGGTGTACTAATGACTATGGATAATTGCGCCAACAGTACTTATGGATATGACGTTCGCGTGGAAGTACTAATGCAGAACGGTTCACTTGAATTAAATAATCTAGGAGATCTGACAATTAGTTTTGGGTTTGAACTTCCACCTAGAAAATCAGGCAGACTGCACGATAACTGGATCGGTCGATTTACTGAAGC
>JBBQEE010000061.1:0-6007 GCA_038320375.1 Candidatus Nanopelagicales bacterium | reverse complement strand
CCCACACAATTTCTGTTGGCGCCGGTGGTATGACGCAAGATCTAGGTCTAATGCCTGACTTTTTAACTATTGGTAAAGCAATCGCTGGCGGTATTCCAGTTGGAACATTTGGAATGACTGAAGCGGTGGCAAATTCAATTGCCAATCTGGTTGAGCTAGAAATTATTGATACAGGTGGCATCGGCAGCACTTTGGCAGGTAACGCACTTTCATTAGCGGCGATGCGCGCCACCTTAAGTGAAGTATTAACTCCTACAGCGTTCGTAGAAATGATTGCGCTGGGCGATCGTTGGAGTGATGGTGTTGATGCGGCAATTGCTGAATTTGATTTAGATTGGCATTGCAATCGCTTAGGTGCACGCGGTGAGTACATTTTTAAAGGCAAGGCGCCGCGCACTGGTCGCGAAGCTGCCGAATCAGGAGATTTTGAACTTGAACAATATATTCATCTGCGTTTGTTAAATGATGGATTTTTGTTAACGCCATTTCACAATATGGCGCTAATGTCACCGGCTACAACTGCCGCTGATGTTGATGCGCATACTGCGGCATTTCGCGCAATGTGCGCTGATTTAGTCGCTAGTTGAAGCCGAGGCTGGTGTAGAGCGCTAAAGCTTTTTCGTTATCGGCATCGACGTACAACATTGAACGCTTAAGACCTTTACTAACTAAGTAGTTAATTGCAGTAACTGAAACTGCGCGACCGATTCCTTGGTGGGCGTGATCAGGATCGACTCCGACAACGTATAGCTCACCGACTGGATCTTGGTTTACGAAATCTTGATGAATCTTGGTCCAAACAAATCCAACTATTTGTTCGTTATCGATAGCTAAGAAAAAACCTTCTGGATCAAACCAACTCTCGGCCATACGATTATCTAAATCCTGCATTACCCAATTGCCTTGGTCGGGATGATGAGCAAAAGTTTTATTATTTAGCGCCAGCCATGCTGATTTATCTTTGACGGGATCAAAGGTGCGGATTGAATATTCGCGCTCTGAAGTTGGTAGCGGATCAGTTAGTGATCGGTGAATCTTAAGAATATGACGCAAGAGTTAAACCAGCTCGGTTGAATGAGTTTCTTTGCCAGCACTTGGAAGAGTAAAGCGATAACCAACGTTGCGTACAGTTCCGATAATTGCTTCGAACTCTGGACCTAGCTTGGAACGTAAGCGACGGATGTGAACATCAACAGTACGAGTTCCACCGAAGTAGTCATAACCCCAAATTTCTTGCAACAACTGCGCACGAGTAAATACTCGGCCCGGATGTTGGGCAAGATATTTAAGTAGTTCGAATTCTTTAAAAGTTAAATCAAGAGCGCGACCTTTTAACTTTGCGGTGTAAGTGCTCTCATCGATAACAACATCACCGGTACGAATTTCACCTGATGTTGGATCAGCGGCAGTTAGTGCGGCTAAGTGCGCACCGATGCAGATGCGAATTCGCGCATCAACTTCGGCGGGACCTGCGGTATCGAGAATGACATCATCAACGCCCCAGTCAGTGCTCATCGCAGATAAACCACCGTCGGTTGTAATTGCAATAACTGGTGCACCAACCCCAGTTGACGTTAGTAAACGAGTTAGGTTTTTAGCAGCAGGTAATTCGCGGCGCGCATCAACTAAGACGATATCCATCAACGGTGAATCGATGAGAACGCTGGCTTCAGCCGGGAGAATTTTCACTGTGTGCTGTAGAAGAGCAAGTGAGGGAAGAACTTCCGCACTTGCGCCATTGGTATTTGTTAGTAACAACACCTTGGCCATGGGATCTAGAATACTCCTGTGAAAACTTGGATTCCACTTCTCGTCGTGCTGGTCTCAGCCACTGGATTTGGCATCTGGTTTCAGCGTACTCGCGGTGAATTTCGGAAGAAGGAGACAGTTAATGGACCGCAATTAACTGAAGCGATTATCGGATCAGAGCTTGGTTCACGAGCCACGATGGTGCAGTTTTCATCAGCATTCTGCACACCTTGCCGCGCAACTAAAGCGTTACTTGAAGATATGGTTAAAACACTTCCAGATGTTCGTTATTCACATATCGATGCTGAATCACATCTGGAATTAGTCCGTAAATTAGATATTCGATCGACTCCAACGACTTTGTTTTTAGATTCAGCAGGAGTTGAAGTTGGTCGTGCGATGGGCACTCCGAAACGAGCGCAAGTTCAGGCTGCGCTCGCTGCAATTCAGTAGGCCTGCCTAGGTGCGAGCATCTCGCAAGTAGCGGAAAAGCATTTGCTTGTTTATCCTTTACATATGTTTAGCATCGTTACCACTTACTTCACAAAGCGCCGTGTGCTTGATTACGGTCGCTTAACTGGCTCCATGTGTCGTGCTTAGTTTGTAATTTAAAACTAATCCAACGACCCATAACCGATGTAAGTAAAGGAACTTAAATGTCAGAACAATCAGCAAAGACTTCAGGATCAATTGACGCGCGTGGACCAAGATGGTCTGCGGTAATTACAACTGTTGTCCTAGCAATAGCGCTGGTGACATCTAATTTCTGGGTGATCGCATTTCAAGCGATTGTCTTTGCAATTGGTGCAATACGCGGGCCGCAATTTACTCCGTATGCCTTTATATTCAAGAAGTTAATCAAGCCGGCACTTAAGTCAACGCCGACTTTTGAAGATGTTAAGCCTCCACAATTTGCGCAAAGTGTCGGATTAGTTTTTGCGCTAACTGCAGTTATTACATCTATTGCTGGCGCTGATTGGCTCTTTAGCTTGGCAGTTGGATTCGCACTTGCTGCAGCCTTTCTTAACGCAGCATTTAATTTCTGCTTGGGTTGCCAGATGTATTTGTTGATCTTGCGCGCTCGAACTGCTTAATTTTTATTGCTTTTAATTCATTAAACCAACATAGGAGATCTACATGTCACGTGATACATCGTTAGTCAGTGCCGATTGGGTTGCTGAAAATATTAATAATCCGCAGGTTGTAATCGTCGAAGTTGATGAAGACACCACGCTATTTGAGCAAGGACATGTTGAAGGTGCGATCACTTTTCACTGGCGCGACGATCTGCAAGATGGATTGATTCGCGACTTGATTTCAAAAGAGAAGTTTGAGGCCTTACTTTCCAAGTCAGGAATTAGCAATGACTCCACCGTTGTTCTCTATGGTGGCAATAACAACTGGTTTGCTACTTACGCTTTCTGGTATTTCAAGGTTTACGGACATACAGATGTGCGTTTACTCGATGGAGGTCGCAAGCGCTGGGAACTTGATGCCCGTCCATTGGTAAGAGACTTGGCAAAGCGCACAGCAACTCGTTATGTTGCAAAAGAACGCGATAACTCAATTCGCGCCTATCGCGACGAAGTAATTGCAGCCATTGGTCTGCTTAATATTGTTGATGTGCGCTCACCAGCGGAGTTCAGCGGTGAACTCGCTGCGCCGGCACATTTGCTGCAAGAGTCTGGACAGATCAAAGGACATATCCCAACTGCGAAAAATATTCCGTGGTCAAAGGCTGCAAATGAAGATGGCACCTTTAAAAAAGATGCTGAACTAAAAGAAATTTATGTGGGTGCTGGTGTTGATTTAGCGAAAGACACCATTGCTTACTGCCGAATCGGAGAGCGTTCAGCGTTCTCTTGGTTTGTTTTACATGAACTTCTTGGCGTTTCTAACGTTAAGAATTACGACGGGTCATGGACTGAATACGGTTCACTCGTCGGTGTACCAGTGGCTGTCGGCGCGTAAGTTGAAAACTTGCGGTGCTACTCCGGGCGGGCCATCAATTGTTGGCGTGGACGTTACAACACAAACAATCATCCAAGGTGTTGTACTTAAGGCAGGGAACGACGGGGTACCTAACGGAACTCCGGCGGGTAACGCACACGTTCGATTGTTAGATCGCGATGGAGAATTCACTGCAGAAGTTCCAACTAATTCGCAAGGACAGTTTCGTTTCTTCGCCGCCCCTGGTTCTTGGACTCTCGTAGTTCAAGCACCAGGTGCGCGCGTAGAGAAGCAGATTGAAGCTTTAGTTGGCGCAAACCCAGATATCGTTTTTTCACTTTAAAGGTAGGCTTAGGACATGGCTGATCAACACGAACTCCGCGATAAAGGTTTACGTTTAACACCACAACGTGAATTAGTTTTATCTGCTGTGCGCACACTTGGCCATGCCACACCTGAAGAAGTTGCTGAAAAAGTACGCGCAACTCACCCCGGCATTAATCTTTCGACTGTTTATCGCAACTTAGAAACGCTAGAAAATGTGGGTCTTGTTCAACACACTCACTTGGGCCATGGCGGCGCTACTTATCACGCTGCAGAAGAGCTGACTCATTTACATTTAGTATGCGGAGATTGTGGATCTGTTGGAGATGCGCCGATTGATGCGGCAGCTAACTTTGTTCAAAATTTGGCTGATGATTACGGATTCAAAACCGATGTTACGCACTTTGCAGTCTATGGACTCTGTGCGGCTTGCGTTAAATAAAAATGGTCGCAGTATTTGTCGAAGATGGTGTCGATAAGGGCGCCATTTGGCATTTCGGTGAACCAAATAATGAGCAGAAGGCCATGGTTGAAGCCAAAGCGTGGGCAGATCTTTCACATTTAAATATCATCGCCGTCACTGGGCAAGATCGCTTGAAATGGTTACACGATTTAACTACTCAGCATTTATCTGAATTACCGGTTGGTCAATGGACATCGGCCTTGGTTTTGGATCCGCAAGGGCACTTGGAATATCAATTTAATTTAGTTGATGATGGAACCACCAGCTGGTTAGTTCTGGATCCGGGGTATATCGAGAATGTGCTGGCTTATTTGCAGAAAATGAAATTTATGTTGCGCGTAGATGTGCGCGATGCTTCAAATGAATATGCAGTGCTGCGTGCTCCAGGTGTTGCCACTGAAATAGGTGGGCCGTTTGCACTCGTGCCACGTACAGAGTTAGCACAGATGCAAGAAGCGTTTTCAGCAAGTGCGATGCAAGTTGGAACTTGGGCGCTGGATGCGGAAAGAGTTGCTGCTGGCCGACCACGAATTGGTTTTGATACTGATCACAAATCAATTCCAAATGAACTTGGTGTGTTAAATAAATCAGTACATATGAATAAAGGTTGCTATCGTGGCCAAGAAACTGTGGCTAAAATATTTAATATTGGTAAACCACCGCGCCGTTTAGTTTTGTTACATCTAGATGGCACCCAAGTTGTTATGCCAGCACCGGGAACACCCGTTATGAATGGTGAAACACAAGTTGGTTTTCTTGGCACAGTTGCGCGCCACTTTGAACTTGGTCCAATCGCACTTGCGGTTATTAAGCGAAATACGCCGGTTGATGCGCAGCTAACAGTTGATGGAGTTGCCGCCGCTCAAGAAGTGATCGTTCCAGTTTAAATGGCCACTATTGTTCAAGGCGCAGTTGTTTTAGCGGCGATGCTCGTGATTATCTGGACGGTTAGCCGACTCTAAAGACGTAGAATTACAACGTGGAAATCCTGAGTGCAGTATTACTAGGGCTAATCTCGCTAATTATTGGCGTTGCCTTAACGGTCTATGGTTTTCGTGGTCGTCGCCAATCGCAAGCACGTGATTCGCGCACATATCGAAGGGGCAGACTTTAAGTGGTTTTTTCAATTCCAGAAGGTTTACATCCGGATCTAAATCCACTTGCTTGGTTAGTTGGAACATGGCGCGGTAAAGGTCGCGGGGAATATCCAAATATTGAAACTTTTGAATATGCCCATGAAGTTGTTTTCAATCATGATGGACGTCCCTTTATTAATTACTATTCACGTTCTTGGATTATCGATAGCGAAGGCGAAATCATTCGTCCTGCTGCATCAGAGACAGGTTTTTGGCGTATAAAGCCGAACAATGTTTTAGAAGTTTTGATTTCACATAACACCGGAATCACTGAAGGCTGGGTTGGACAATTTGATGGTCCGAAAATTCAATTAGTTATGGATCAAGGTTATTCATCACCGACAGCCAAAATTGTTACAGCAGGCGTGCGTCTTTATGGGTTAGT
>JBBQEE010000060.1:0-6137 GCA_038320375.1 Candidatus Nanopelagicales bacterium | reverse complement strand
GGGGGAGACCCAACGCGTGCCGGTAAGAAGAATCCGTTGGATGCGCTTCTATGGCTGGCCCAACGCCCAAACGAACCGGGCTGGCCGAGTGAATTTGGTACTGGTCGTCCGGGATGGCATATCGAATGCTGCGCAATTGCACTCAACTATTTAAATATAGATGAAAACGCTTTTACTTCAATAGATATTCAAGGGGGTGGCAGTGATCTTATTTTTCCTCATCACGAAATGTCTGCTGCACAATCTCGAGTGATGAATGGAAAGGAATTCGCGTCCCACTATGTTCACGCTGGAATGATCGGCCTTGATGGTGAAAAGATGAGTAAGTCAAAAGGAAATTTACTCTTCGTTTCTCAATTGCTTAAAGATGGAATTGATCCAATGGCTATCCGTATCGCACTTCTCTCTCACCATTATCGAGCCGATCATATGTGGCGAGATCAGGACCTTTCATCGGCCCAAATATTTCTAAGTGAACTACGCATCTCGCTCTCAAGAATGGAGGTTGCTCCCACTGATGGCGTTATTCAAGAATTGATTGAAGCAATGTCGGATGATTTAAATACCCCTGAGGTTATTTTGATTTTGCAGGACTGGATAAATGAAACTAATAGCGGAATCACTGGTGGCAGTGCTGGAGAGTTAAGCAGGGCTATCGATTCAATTCTTGGAATCGCTACCTAATTATCGCTCTGCCGACGTAAGAATCGAGAAAGTTCGCGCGCTATTTCATCTCCAGATACATCCGAAAATTGCTTAGAATCCTTACTTTCCTCCAACGCTTTAACGTATTCGTTTATCTCCGTATCCTCGGCCATCAAGGCATTGACTTCATTCTCCCAAGCAAGAGATTTCTCACCTAGATCCTTGACGGGTATAGAAATTTCCAGAACATCTTCCAAGGAATTTATAAGTGCAAGTGAAACTTTCGGTGATGGTGATGAACTCGCATAGTGGGGGACCGCAGCCCAAAGTGAGACGGCATCGGTTCCACGTCTTAAGCACGCATCGGCAATTACCCCAAGAATTCCAGTTGGACCTTCGTATTTGCTTACTTCAATGTTAAATCGTTTGGCCAAATTTGGGTTTGTACAGGTACTCATCACTGAAATAGGTCGCGAGTGTGGAGCATCCGCTAACATCGAACCGACGGAAATAATTAAATCAACTTCCAAATCATCTGCAAGATCCAGAATTTCATGAGCAAATGTTTTCCATTTCAGTGATGGTTCAACACCGCGCACTATTACGAAGTCGTGTTCTAACTCTGGCGCCCTCACGGCAAATACCTGAGTACCGGGCCAAGTTAGGGATCTACTGCCTGATTCATCAAGACCAACTAAGGGGCGGTTCACCTGGAAGTCATAGAACTCTTCGGGATTAACTTCGGCCATCAACTCTGCATCCTCGTTCGACCATGAGTTCATTAAGTGAGTAACTGTTCCGGTAGCGGCTTCTGCGGCATCGTTCCATCCAGAAAAGGCGATTACCATCACAGGTGACCGCAGAATGGGAATTTGAAGAAGCTCCATATCATCACCTTACGGTAACCTCAGCCCAGTGACCACTCATAATCGCAATCGTCCCGCCGGCTTGCTTAGAAAAGCATTGGCTGCTCGTACAGTAATTGCTGATGGTGCTATGGGAACGATGTTGCAAGAGGCGGATCCTTCGCTAGAAGATTTCCAAGGTTACGAGGGCTGTAACGAAATATTAAATATTTCAAGACCAGAACTAGTGCGTTCAGTACACGATAGATATCTATCGGTTGGTGTAGATGCGATCGAGACAAATACTTTTGGTGCCAACTGGGCGAACTTAGCTGAGTACGACATCGAGGACCGAATCTACGAACTGGCATTTGCTGGTGGAAAGATTGCGCGTGAAGCTGCCGATGCGGCAAGCACTGATGCAAAACCAAGATTCGTTTTAGGTTCATTGGGGCCCGGAACAAAGTTGCCATCGCTTGGTCATACGTCCTACCAACACTTAAAAGATAATTATTACATCGCATCTAAAGGTTTATTAGATGCGAAGGCAGATGCTTTATTAATTGAAACTACGCAGGATCTTTTGCAAGCCAAAGCAGCAGTCAACGGCGCTAGAGCGGCAATTGCAGAAGTGGATTACGACGTAGTTTTGATCGTTCAGGTGACTGTTGAAACTACCGGAACAATGTTATTGGGATCAGAAATCGGTGCGGCGCTCAATGCCCTTGAACCGCTGGAAATTGATTTAATCGGATTAAATTGCGCAACTGGTCCCGCCGAAATGTCGGAGCATTTGCGGTACCTTTCAAAGTTTGCATTCAGTGGCATCTCAGTTATGCCAAACGCTGGCCTTCCAATTCTCGGGCCGAAGGGCGCCGAGTACCCGTTAGGTCCTAATGAGTTAGCGCAAGCGCTGGAAACTTTTGTTGGTGATTATGGGATTTCCCTAATTGGTGGATGCTGTGGAACTACCCCTGAGCATTTAGAAGCGGTAGTAAAGAAGATGTCCACCAAGCCAGTTCCAGTTAGAGTCACAAATCTAGAACCCGGTGCATCATCTCTCTATCAGTATGTTCCATTTCGTCAGGACAATACTTATATGGCGATTGGTGAAAAAACCAATGCCAACGGTTCGAGAGCCTTCAGAGATGCCCTAGTCGCTGAGGATTGGGAAACGTGTGTCGAAATAGCGCGTGATCAAATTCGCGATGGCGCGCACATGCTCGACTTATCCGTTGATTACGTTGGCCGTGATGGTGCTCGAGATATGGCTGAGATTGCTTCTCGCTTTGCAACATCCTCAACTTTGCCGATAGTTCTTGACTCAACGGAACCCAATGTTCTTAAGGCTGGCTTAGAAGCGCTAGGCGGTCGAAGTGTAATTAACTCTGTTAATTACGAAGATGGAGACGGTCCCACTTCACGCTTTGCAAAAATCATGCCTTTAGTTAAAGAACATGGCGCCAGCGTCGTTGCCTTAACTATCGATGAAGATGGTCAAGCGCGTACCGCAGAATGGAAATTGAAGGTTGCCAGAAGGTTGATCAAGGATCTCAACGAGAATTGGCAGATCAAGACCGGCGACATTCTCATCGATTGTCTTACTTTTCCAATCGCCACTGGTCAGGAAGAGACGCGTCGTGATGGCATCGAGACTATAAACGCCATCCGCACTTTAAAGAGTGAGTTCCCAGATGTGCAGACGACGTTGGGTGTATCTAATGTTTCATTTGGTTTAAACCCGGCGTCACGTGTAGTTCTCAATTCTGTATTTCTACATGAATGTGTGAACGCTGGTTTGGATTCCGCGATTGTTCATCCATCAAAAATTACACCGTTGGCACGTATTAAAGATCGACACCGTGAAGTCGCCCTTGATTTGATTTATGATCGTCGCCGATACGAGGGGGAGACCTGTGTTTATGACCCTCTAACCGAATTCCTACAGCTTTTTGAAGGTGTAGAACTTACTGCTTCCAGAAATGTTCGCGCTGCAGAATTAGCGGCGCTTCCTTTGACCGAAAGATTGCAACGTCGAATTATCGATGGCGAAAAAGTTGGACTTACCGATGATTTAGATTTAGCGATGGCGCAAGAGATCAAACCACTAGCCATAATTAATGATCACTTGCTCGAGGGCATGAAAATAGTCGGCGAACTCTTCGGCAAGGGTGAGATGCAATTACCGTTCGTTTTACAAAGTGCCGAAGTTATGAAATCCGCTGTGGCCTACCTAGAGCCGCACATGGAGAAAACTGATGATGAAGGTCGTGGAACGATGCTTTTGGCCACCGTTCGTGGCGACGTCCATGACATTGGGAAAAATCTGGTTGACATAATTCTTTCGAATAATGGTTATACGGTTGTAAACATTGGTATTAAGCAAACAATCAATCAGATTATTGATGCTGCAACTGAGTCAAATGTTGATGCGATTGGCATGAGTGGTCTTTTAGTGAAGTCGAC
Organism: Candidatus Nanopelagicales bacterium; assembly: GCA_038320375.1. Lineage (GTDB taxonomy): Bacteria > Actinomycetota > Actinomycetes > Nanopelagicales > Nanopelagicaceae > Planktophila. The sequence goes on along the minus strand of JBBQEE010000060.1, from coordinate 2,181 downwards.
TGTAATTATGAAAGAGAATCTAGAAGAGTTAACCAATCGTGGTCTTGCTCAGAAATGGCCAGTTGTACTTGGTGGCGCTGCCCTAACTCGCGCATTCGTTGAACAAGATCTTGCGGCTATCTTCCCAGGGGAAGTTCGCTATGCCCGCGATGCCTTTGAAGGTTTGCGACTAATGGATTCAATCATGGCGATAAAACGTGGCGACCCAGGTGCTGCGCTGCCAGCGCTTCGTGAGCGAAAAGTTGCGGCGCGACCTCAACCAGCGGTTGATTTAGTGATCGATACTAAGCGAAGCGATGTTGCAGATGATGTTGAGATACCTGCAGCGCCGTTCTTCGGTTCAAGAATTGTAAAAGGAATTCCACTTGCTGATTATGTTGGAATGCTTGATGAGCGTGCACTCTTTATGGGTCAGTGGGGTCTAAAGGGTGCGCGCGGTGAGTACGAAACTATGGTTGAGAATGAAGGTCGCCCACGTCTGCGCTCTCTCCTAAATCAAGTTCAATCACAGGGATGGCTTAACGCGGCGGTTGTTTATGGTTACTTCCCATGCGTTAGCGACGGAAATGATTTAATTATTTTGCACCATGAAGGAGAAAATAAGGGCAAAGAGCGCACTCGATTCTCTTTTCCTCGTCAGTCACGCGATCGTCGCCTCTGCCTTAGTGATTTTTTTGCTGCTAAGGACTCAGGGAAAACAGATGTCGTCGCATTCCACGTTGTAACTATGGGAAATGAGATCAGTAAAGCCGCTGCTACTCTCTTTGAGGCTAATAACTATCGGGAGTATTTAGAACTGCATGGTTTATCTGTTCAACTCACAGAAGCGCTGGCAGAGCATTGGCACGCGCGAATCCGTGAAGAATTCCATATCCGTAATACCGATGCGCCCGATCTTCAAGGAATTCTGGATCAGGGATATCGCGGCTCACGATATTCGTTTGGATATCCGGCCTGCCCAGATCTGGAGCAACAGGTACAACTCTGTGAATTACTTGAACCAGGTCGAATTGGTGTCGAACTTTCAGAAGAGTTCCAACTCCATCCAGAACAAAGTACATCAGCGATCATCGTTCATCATCCTGAAGCGAAATACTTCAACGCGAATTGAGTTTCCAAGCTGTCTTATTTGATATGGACGGTCTATTCATCGACTCGGAACCAGATTGGCATGAAGCCGAAACCGAGATGATGAAGAGTTTTGGATATGACTGGAGTAACCAGGACCAGTTGGCGTGCCTAGGTGGCCCACTCTCTCGCGTAACTCAATACATGTCATCGCTGCTTGAAGGGAAGAAGAGTGCAGAAGAACTTGGCGTAATCATCATCGATGAGATGGTTCGACGTCTTTCTGGCAAAGCAACATTTATGCCGGGCGCACTGGAATTTTCTCGGACTTTAAATCAACTTGGCTACAAGCAAGCGTTGGTATCGGCGAGCCCTAGAGCACTAGTAAATGGAGTTCTAGATGGCATGAAAGAACATTTCTTCTCCTTCAGTGTTGCAAGCGGTGATATCGAAAGAACTAAGCCCTTCCCGGACCCTTATCTTCATGCGGCAAAACTTCTGGATGTAGACATTAAAGAGTGTTTGATCTTCGAAGATTCTCCAACTGGTATTACTGCCGCAACTGCAAGTGAGGCATTTGTGGTCGCAATTCCACATTACATAGCAGTGCAAGAGAGTTCCCGATTAAAGGTCATCTCCTCGTTCTTGGAAGTCGAGAATGATCAATTGGATAAATGGTCGCAAGCTAATCGTTATGAGCTGGGCAGATCGCTTTAAAGAAACACCAGTCGCAGAGTTTTGTTGGTCTTGGTCGGAATTCATTCTTCTCTAATGCTCGTAGAATATCATCGGCTATATCAAAAAGGATTCTTTCGGTTTTAATTAGGTCAGCTTCGGTGGGAGTCGACTTAATTAAGCGAGAATCTCCCATATAAATTAACTGCAATAGTTTTGGAAGCACGCCGTGATTGCGCCAATAAAGCAATGCATATACCCGGAGTTGAAAGAAGGCTTTATCTTCCCATCCAGATTTTGGAGATTTTCCAGTCTTGTAATCGACAATTCTAACTTCACCAGTTGGTGCAACATCTAATCGATCGACATACCCGTGTAGATAAAGCTCAGAAGATAAATCCATTTCTAGATGTAGTTCGCGGTAAGTTGCCTCAAAGG
>JBBQEE010000059.1:0-6159 GCA_038320375.1 Candidatus Nanopelagicales bacterium | reverse complement strand
GATATTTGCAGCTGAAGCCTCTGCTTCAATCGCCAGTTGCTCAATTACATGTACAACATCCTTAGTTGCAGACCAACGCAGTCCTGCAATTTCTGAAAGAAGTGATGTGGCAAGAGCCCCAGTAGATTTTCTGAATATTTCTTTAACCAGCGCCGCTTTCGCAACGTGGTCACGAGAAGGATCGGTAATTGCTCGGCGAAGCGATGTGTTATTTGCAAAAATATCTGCCACAAAAAAGAGATTTGAAGACAACTCAGAAGCCGTTATCGATGTTGCGCCCTTGACTGCAGCATCGAGTGCGGTACGAGCAATCACGAGTGATTGTCGACTGCTTCCTCCAAGATGAATTCTCATTGCTTTTACTTACTCTTCTCTAGATCATCCAGGAATCGATCAACGATTCGTGACTGACGCGCTTGATCATCCAGTGCTTCTCCAACGATCTTCGAAGCTAATTCAACTGCGAGTGCACCAACTTCATTGCGAAGTGATGTGATCGCTTGTTGGCGCTCAGCTTCAATAGATGAATGAGCAGCGGCAGTAATGCGCGCAGCTTCTTCTTGTGCTTTGGCACGAAGTTCTTCCATGATTGCCGCACCTTGCACTCGAGCATCTTCACGAAGGGCTTGTGATTCTTCGCGAGCTTTTGCAAGCTGCTCGGTGTATTGGGTTAAAGCGCGCTGAGCTTCTAGTTGTGCTTTTTCTGCAAGTTCAATTCCGCCTTCGATAGCTGCAGTGCGTTCGGTAAATGCTTTTTCAAACATCGGAACGACTTTGCGACGCAAGACGAAAAAGAGAAGCGAGAAGGCAACAAAGCCCACGATGATTTCCGACGTGTGCGGAATCAGTGGATTGAGAGCTTCTCCTGGAGCGGCTAAATATAAATTACGCATTTTTTCCTCTACTCAGTGATTAATTGAATTGGTTATAGAACGAATGCGAGAACAAGACCGAATAGTGCGAGAGCTTCAGCAAGTGCGAATCCAAGAAACGCGATTGGCTGTAGAACGCTACGAGATTCAGGTTGACGTGCAACGCCATTGATATATGCGGCGAAGATCATTCCGATTGCCAGTGCCGGTCCAATTACTGCGAGACCGAAACCAACCAGGTTAAGCGACCCTGTCATTTTTCTTACCTTTCGTTAGGTGGTGCGTTGTTAGTGCTCGTCGGCAAGGGCGCCGGCGATGTAAAGAGCGGATAAGAGAGTGATGATGTAGGCCTGAAGGCACTGCACCAAAAACTCAAAGAACGTTAAGACAATTGCGAAAGAAAAGGCAAATGGGCTAAATAGTTTCATAATCAAGTGAGAGTCATTAAGCATGTACTCGCCACCCAATACGAATACAAGAAGCAGTAAGTGGCCCGCAAACATATTTGCGAAAAGTCGCAACGAAAGAGTTAGCGGACGAGATACAAAAAATGTAACAATTTCAATTGGAGTGATCAAGATGTACGCGGCTTTAGGAATACCCGGCATAAATAAAATATTCTTAAAGTACTTGTAGGGACCGTGCTTGCGAATACCCACTGCGTGAAAAGTAATAAGTGTCAGAATTGCGAGCGCATATGGAAATCCCACACGTGACATCGCCGGGAATTGCAGCATCGGAACAATTGCAAAAATATTATTTGTTAAGACAAATGTGAAGAGGGTGAAGAGGTAAGGCACAAAGCGCATAAATTCTGGGCCGATAACATCGCGGCTTAAATCATTGCGAACGAATCCGTAAACACTTTCGCCGGCAAACTGTAATTTGGAAGGTACTACAGATGCTTTTCGTGATGAAGCGATGAAGAAGATTGAAATCAAAATAATTGAGAGAAAAACCAGCGCAATTGGCTTTGTCGTGTATTCGTTATCACCGAAAATTGGGGGTAAAACGAAATCTTTAGTACTTGGCGGGGCAAAGCCATCGCCTTCAGCGCCAGATCGAACTAACGAAAGCACACGAACTCCAATGCTTATAAGACGAGAATTGCATACCTAAACACGCTGGGGGCTCGTGTATTTAGAGAACCTTATGTGGAAAAGCCGCAACCTGTGAAATCGAACATCGGGGGAAAAAGCGTGGAACGCATCACCTGGCTGAGCGTAAAAAGGCTACTCGCGACCAAAACGAAGCCAGAGCAGATAAAACGCCCCGCCCATTCCAAGTAAAAGTCCCAGCAAAGTTAGGTAGCTAGTATCTAGCCACTTATCCGCGGCATAGCCAAGTCCACCCCAAAAAAGGAGCCCAGAGAGCAGATAGCCGACGATTGTCCATGCTGCATTTTCATCGCGCCGATTTTGATTATTGCTCACGTGATCCTCCAACTGCTTATGGTGCCTAATCGAGTCTGGCTTATTTAGTGACTGGGGGCAATGGTAGATGAGTTTTAAGTTTGAGATAACTAGCTATCTCTCCCCCAAGCCAAGCGAAGGTCAAAGCGCAGGCTGAGAGGCCAAAGCTGAGTCGGTCGATGACTTCTCGATCAGTGAACTCAGATAGCGCCCAAAGGAAAACTCCTAGAAATAAAATTTTGGCGAAGTAAGAAAAAAGCGCCATCGCCATGGTGCTCATCGGGTCAAGATTTGTGGAGAGTTTAGAGAGAAGAATATGAACTACAAAGTAAATTGGAACGATAAATTGAACTAGTAGCGCTCCATAAAAACCAGGAAATCCTCGAAAAATTGAAAAGATAACGATCATCGTTAATCCAACTAGCAAAGTGGGGCGAATGGCACCACGCAAAAGTTGCGATTCGTTGGAGTTAGACATTAGTTAAAACTTTATCAGGGCGAAGTGACTTTGATTTTCCACGGGTGAAATAAATTGTAAATGCTAGTAGAGCGCCCGCGAAGATGGCTGATGCCCAAAGCGGAGCAAATGCCGAAACGGTAACTGGAAAGGCAATTGTCGCTGTCCATAAATACATAATTGCTGCTGTGCGAAGTTGGGTATTTCCAGAACGCATAATGCGGTGATGCAGATGATCTTTATCAGATGAAAATGGTGATTTACCTGCGCGTAATCGCCGGAAAATTGCTAGCGTTAAATCAGCAAGTGGAATCGCTAAGACAGCAAAGGGAAGCAATAGTGGCAAAAGTGCTGGACCAAGTTTTTCTTCTACAATTGCATTTGGATCAACCTGCCCAGTCAAGGTAATTGAAGATGCAGCGAGCATCAGCCCTAAGAACATTGATCCTGAATCACCCATAAAGATTCGTGCGGGAGATGAGTTATGTGGCAAAAATCCGAGACAAACACCAACCGTTATCGCGGTAATTAGTGAAGGAGCTCCTGCGAGATTGAACCCATAAACAACTGCCAATAAATAAGCAAAAGCAAAAAATGCAGCTCCAGCAATAGCAACGATTCCAGCAGCAAGTCCGTCTAAGCCATCAATAAAATTCACTGCATTGATCGATACTAAAACGATTAAAACGGTAAGTAATTGCCCAACTTGTGGAGGCAACATAGTGACGCCATTTATGGGAAGCCATAAAATTTGAATTCCAAATAAAAGCAAAATTCCAGCGGCCAGTGTCTGACCCGCAAGTTTAGTAATTGCATCTAATTCAAAGCGATCATCAAGCATTCCAAGTAACACTAAAAAAGTTCCAGCAAGGAATATTCCTTGTGTCTCTTTTCCAAATGATTTACCTACCAATGAAAGGTTTCCAACTATCAAAAGTGTTGCTGCCATCGAAAGCCACATAGCCAAGCCACCCCAGCGTGGAGTAGGAATGCTATGAATATCACGCGAACGAATATGTGCCACGGCTCCAAAGTGCAAAGCCCATTTACGTACAAAGGGTGTGATGACATAGCAAAAGGCGGCTGCCAGAAGGAGCGTTACTAAATATTCGCGCATGCGCTATTGGCGCCTCTTACGCGGTGTAAATTGGAAAGCGGGCGGTAAGCGCATGAACTTCAGACTTAATTGTTGCCAATGTTTTTTCATCATCAGTTTTGATCGCGCGCGAAATAAATGAAGCTATAGTCTTCATTTCTTCAACTCCCATGCCCTGCGTTGTTGTTGCAGGAGTTCCAACGCGAATTCCACTTGCTATGCCCGGCTTCTCTGGATCATACGGAATCGCATTCTTATTCATAACAATTCCAGCTTGACCGCATCTTTCATCAGCAACTTTTCCAGTCACTCCAGTTCCACGAATATCCATCAGTGCAAGGTGAGTTTGGGTTCCACCTGAAACCGCTCTCATTCCTTCACCCTCAAGAGCTGCTGCAAGTGCTTTCGCATTTACGATCACATCTTTTGCATACTTTTGGTATTCCGATGTTGCGCATTCAGCGAGCGCAATTGCTTTTCCAGCAACAGCAGACATGATCGGTCCACCCTGCATTCCCGGAAAGACTGCCTTATCGATTGCCGCTGCGTGCTCGGCCTTTGTCAAAATCATGCCACCACGTGGGCCACGTAAAACTTTATGTGTCGTAAATGAAACAACATCGGCATAAGGAACCGGTGATGGGATCGCTTTACCTGCAACTAAGCCGATGAAGTGCGCAGCATCAACCCACATGATCGCACCGACTTCATCACAAATTGATCGAACTTTTTCGAAATCAACTAGAGACGGGTAAGCGGTTGCACCGGAGCAAATCATCTTTGGTTTGGTGCGAATTGCGATGTCGCGCATTTCGTCATAATCAATTAATTCATTATCTTGACGGACGCCGTATGACTCGACGTTAAACCACTTACCTGAAAAGTTAACGTGTGAGCCATGAGTTAAATGGCCACCATGAGGAAGTGACATAGCCAGCACGGTATCTCCCGGCTTTGTGAAGGCTAAGTAAATTGCGACGTTGGCACTGGCACCTGAGTGTGGCTGAACGTTTGCATGATCGGCACCGAAAAGCGCCTTTGCGCGATCAATTGCTATTACTTCTACTTTATCTACTTCTTCACATCCACCGTAATAACGCTTTCCGGGATATCCCTCGGCATATTTATTGGAAAGAGTGGAACCCATCGCTGCTAGAACTGCGCGGGATGTGAAATTCTCAGATGCAATCAACTGTAAATTATTTTGTTGGCGCTTTAACTCAGAGAGAAGCACCGCAGCAATATCGGGGTCTTGCTTACTGAGTAAATTAAAGTCTGGGCCGTAAAAAGTCTCTGCGCTCATGCGGGTAAGCCTAAGGCTTAGAGGGCAGAAATGCTCGGTGCGATTGCTGTGATTTGATCTCGCGCAATGGCGGCTTCTCGCAATATGGACAAATCAACTCCCTCGCATTGAATAACCGTGCTGAGTGGACCGTTCGGGATTAGACCAGCTGAAAATATTGCAGAGACTTCAATATCGCTGAAAGGTAATTCATCAGGATCAATTATTGGATGACTACCTAACTTTGCTGCACTTGCTACAGCGACTGGGCCATGGCTAGAGATTACTTTAAGCAAAAATTCACTTTCTGGAATTCTTACACTTATCCAATCAAGTTCTCTAGTATCACCTAAATCCCAATTTAGCCCAAGTTGTGGTCTTAAATTTAATGAGAGTTTGCCCGGCCAAAACTCCTTCATTAACGAACGTGCTTCGGCGCTAATCTCCCGAGCAATCCCATCAATATTTTCCACTTTAGAAATCATTACCTGTGCTGCGACACCAAGTTTATCGCCACGCAAAACATGAAGAGCGCGAACTGCATCATGAGAAAAAGCACTAGCGACTAAGGTGTAAGAATTTTCAAGTGGCAGAACAATCACATATCCATCATTTAGCGCCGTTACCGCCTTTGCAACATGATCGGTCAAGTCGCCAATATTTAAATCGATTATCGCCATTTTATTTTCTTACCGCTGATGACCAGCGAGGTCGACCAGTTAAATCATTATGGAGTGCAATGTCAGTGAATGAATTAGAAAGTGCATTTGCGATTGTTGAACCCTGTTCTTCGGTATGTTCAATCGCCAATATTCCATTTCGCTTTAATAATCGCGCTGCAGCATCAATGAATAACTTTGGAATCTCCATTCCAGTTTCACCGCCAAAAAGTGCCAAATGTGGTTCATGTTCGGCAACATCTCTCGGTAATACTTGTGAATTAGGAATATAAGGTGGATTAGCGATGACTACATCGCAAGTTACCCCTGGCAATACATCGCTGACATCACCTTCGATAACTCTTACATTTTCAGAGATCT
>JBBQEE010000058.1:0-6297 GCA_038320375.1 Candidatus Nanopelagicales bacterium | reverse complement strand
CTTTTAGCGCCTGTTTTGCCGACTCAAATTGCAACTGATGATCAACAGTTACGCCAATTAAAGTTAAAGCAAGATCTTTAGCTTCCTTATTTAACACATAGGCAAGTGCTAATGAATCGGCCCCACCAGATACTGCAACGAGTGCACAGTCGCCGGCAGTTAAATTTTCGAGAAACGGACGAACTGCTCTGCCAAGTTCAATTAGCGCGCTAGTCATAATTAAATTCAAAACTCTTCAGTAAAATCTAGTCTGCTACATCGCGTTTTGTAAATAACACAGTTGCGATAATTAACGCTGCGCCAACATAAACTCCTGAAAGTGAAAGCGCATGTGTATAAGAGATTGTGTCGCTTCCTCCAGTTGCAATGGTTCCAAGTTGATTCCCGGGAAGCCATTGCAAGGTGCTTGCTTTTACAGCTCCAACAATATTTTCAACAATCAGGAGCCAAAGAACTCCAAGTGAGATCGAACTAATTGGAGAGCGGAGCAAGATTCCAAGAACCATTCCGATGATTCCAAAGCCAAGAATGGAAATAAATACATTTAGCAGTGTCTTTCCTATTTCAAGGCGGCCATCACCGTTAAACCAAAGGTCAGTACTTACATTTTTGCCACCAGCTAGTGCGTAAGAAACTCCAATTGAAATGACTGCACTGACTAGAGTCATGATGATTGCAAAGACTTTCATTGAGGCGAGCTTTCCAACTAGAAAACGGACCCGCCCTGGTTCACGAACTAATAAATTACGGAGAGTGCCTAGTGAATACTCTTGCGCAGTTTGGGCGGCAAAAACACAGAGCGCGATAATTCCAAGCAGATTTCCGATACTTGAAAATGATTGTGTGGCGCCACTTGGAAGTGACAACATTTCGCGAGTGATTCGGATTCCTCGATCACCATTTCCATTTGGTGAATCAATCATCAAAAAGAGAAGCGATGAAACTAAAACGCTAAAAAATGCGACAGCTCCAAGGGTTCCTAATAACAGAGTTGGGCGACGTAGTTTGCGCCACTCTGCGGCGAAGATACGAGCGATGCTAATAATCATTTTTGCTCACCTGTCATTTCAAAGAAGGTTTCTTCCAGGTTCGGCAATTGCGGAGATAGCTGAGTTAAAACTATTCCAGATTCGAATGCCAATTTATTTAAGGTACCCGCCCATTCGGCTGGTCCTTTTATATGCGCAACCCCATCGCGGATATGTGCTTCATGTCCAGCAGCTTCCGCGATTTTAATTATCCTTTCTAAATCGTTTTCATTAAGCGTGTTAACCAGCATAAATGGTTGCTGTTTATCAAATAAATCTTGGATCGCTCCAGCAAACACAACTTTGCCTTTTCGCAACATAACTAAATATTCGCTGATTAGTTCTAGTTCTGAAAGTAAATGCGAAGATACAAAAACTGTTGTTCCATTTTCGGCTAGCCCCCGAAGCAGTTGGCGGATCTCTTGAATTCCCTCTGGATCGAGCCCATTGGTTGGTTCATCTAAAATTAAAAGTTTTGGATTTGGTAGTAATGCAGCGGCAATACCTAAGCGTTGCTTCATTCCAAGTGAATATGTTTTGTATTTTGATTTTCCTCTATCGGCTAACCCAACTTGTTCGAGTAATTGGTCAACCCGCTCCATTGGAAACCCACCAAGGCTGGCAAGTACTTTGAGGTTTTCAGAGCCAGATAGCGCTGGATAAAAAGCAGGTCCTTCAATCATTGCTCCGACCAACGGTAGATACTTTTCTGGATCATCAATCGATTGCCCGAGAATTTCACCGCTGCCACCAGTAGGCGAAATTAATCCTAGAAGCATTCGGATAGTTGTGGTCTTACCTGCTCCATTTGGGCCAACGAAACCACAAATTGTTCCTACTGGAACTTGAAAATTAGCCTGTGAAACTGCGAAGCCAGAGTCATATTTTTTGCTCAAATCACTGACTGCGATTGCCAACTTAACCATGTCGTTAATATACCGAAGTCGCCTTAAGATTATCTGTGTGAGCAATGACGTTTGGGGCTATCAGCCCCGCAATCAGAGACCTGCACCAGATTGGGAAGTTAACCCTCAAACTTCTGCAGTTCGCGCTGGTTTAGCTCGTTCTGGTTTCGGTGAGACTTCAGAAGCACTTTATTTAAATAGCGGATTCACATATTCATCAGCGCAGGAAGCTTTTGATGCTTTTGCGGATGAGACCGATCATTATTTGTACAGTCGCTTTCACAATCCAACTGTTGCAATGTTTGAAAAACGTTTAGCTGCAATTGAAGGTTCTGAATATTGTGTAGCGACCGGATCTGGGATGTCGGCGATGTTTGCATCTGTCGCCTGCTTAGTCAAAGCGGGTGACCACGTAGTCGCATCTGCTGCAATGTTTAGTTCTTGTCACGTAGTCCTAACTGAAATTCTTCCTAAGTGGGGAGTCACCATTGAACTCGTCAAGGGTAATGATCCAAAGGTTTGGGCAGAGGCGCTAAGTAAACCTACAAAAGTAGTATTTATAGAATCGCCAAGTAATCCACTTATGGAGATCGTCGACATTCGTTTGGTTAGCGATCTGGCCCATAAAGTTGGAGCAACTGTGATTGTTGATAATGTGATGGCCTCACCAGTTTTACAGAAGCCACTTGAACTCGGTGCAGATGTGGTTATGTATTCGGCAACCAAACATATCGATGGTCAAGGTCGCGTCCTAGCTGGCGCCGTACTCGGATCCTTTTCTTACATTCATGAATATTTAATTCCATTCGTTCGCCACACTGGACCATCACTTAGCCCCTTTAATGCATGGGTATTGTTAAAGTCACTTGAAACAATGGAGATGCGCGTTCAGCGTATGTCTGAAAACGCACAAGCGATTGCTGAGTTTTTAGAAACTCGTTCTGAAATTAAGAGTGTGAAATATCCAGGATTAAAATCGCATCCTGATCACGCAATTGTTAAGAAGCAAATGACTGCTGGTGGAAGCACAATTGGGATTGAATTCGCGGGCACGCAAAAATCTGCATTTGCCTTCATGGACGCACTTCGCATAATTGATATTTCAAATAATCTCGGCGACAGCAAATCACTTATTACCCATCCTGCTTCCACTACTCACCGTCGCCTATCTCCGGATGTACAGGTTGAAATGGGAATTACTCCATCAGTCTTGCGACTTTCTGTTGGCCTAGAGCATGTGGATGACTTGATTAAGGATTTAACTCAAGCTTTTAAAAGTTGAGCAACTACTAATAAGACTGATAGCAGGCTTAAATAAGTAATAGACCATTGAAATATTTTTCCTGCAGTCTTTTCGTAATTCTCTGATTTTTCATCAAGTCCTCGGAGCTGTGCTGCAAAAGTTAAGCCAAGCATGACTGTCACCACCAACGCCCATGTTTGGAGCTCAGCATTGATGATGAGCGCAACAGAAGAAGCAATCATGGCAACTGTATAAATCCACATTTGGCGAAGTAAATGGGTTTTGCTTACGACAACTGGAAGCATTGGAATACTCGCCGCAGCGTAATCATCTTTGTATTTAATAGCCAGCGCCCAAAAATGTGGTGGGGTCCAGAAAAAGATCACTAAGAAAAAGGACCAAGCGGTTACAGAAAGTGAATTTGTTACTGCAGCCCAACCAATTAGTGCTGGCATGCAACCTGCTGCTCCGCCCCAAACGATATTCTGTGATGTGCGCTTCTTGAGTAAAATTGTGTAAACCCAAACATAAAAAATAATTGCGATAAAAGTTAAAAGTGTCGCTAAGTTTGTTGTATAAATTTGAAATATCAAAAGTGAAATTACACCTATTAAAGTGGCAAAAATAAGAGATTCTTTCTTGCTGAGAACTCCTGTTGCAATTGGGCGTTTAGCAGTCCGCTTCATTAATTTATCTGACTCAGACTCAATCACCATGTTAAATGCATTTGCACTACCTGCAGCCAACGTTCCACCTAATAGCGTTGCAATAGTTAAACCGAGCGAAGGAAGGCCACCATCTGCCAAAACCATCGCGGGAAGTGTAGAAACAAGTAAAAGTTCAACAACGCGAAGTTTCATCAGGTCTACATAACCTTTTGCCTTCATTGGGGCGCTTACGCGTAACTGATTTGGCACGAGCCAAGATTACTCAGCATTGTCGAATCGCGTTCTCAGAGTCTTCTAAGAGAAGTGCCCTAACGTGCGCAGTAACGAAAGGGATATGACGAATGACACCTCCAAAGAAGCCAGAGTGGATCGAGCTAGCCGAGAACGACACATTGGAATTTAGCCCAGCCAACTGCATCTCCAGTCGGATCTGCTACCAAAGTAACCTTGCTTGCACTTCCAACTAATTCAAATGATGATGAATATGAAGGTGATGATGAAGATGACGAATATGAGGACGATTAACCCCTTGTAAACTCCGCTTCATGCGTCGGATCCTCACTTTTGCAGTAGCCATTTCGTTCTCGATAGCAACATCAACATTTGCACAGGCAGAAGTTACTTCTGATCGACAGCAGATGAAGGTTGTAAAGACTATTACTGGGTCAATTTCTCCTAAATCAGTTCTTGCCTCAAATACTGGTTTAGTAAGTGCTCACAACATGATGTACCGACATAGCGTGACAATTTATGATGCCAAAACCTTGGAATTAAAAACAACTGTTCCAGATAAAGTAAATCTTTCTGATTTTGGTTATTCACAATATTCAGGTGCTTGCAAACGTACACCAGTTGAAGGTGCATTTTCTCCTGATAACACCAGGCTCTATGCCACTTTAAATCTTTCTGGAAAAGTCATTGCGTAGGATTTAATTGAAAATAGAAAAATTAAAAGCGTAAGCACCGGAAAAGCAGCTCGAAGTTTGGCAATTTCAACAGATGGAACCGCTTTATTTGTTGTAAATTTTAAAAGTGGAACGCTTTCTAAAGTACGAACCGCGGATATGACAGTAATTCAGAATTTAAAGATCTGTCCGGAACCAATTAGTGTTACCTATGATTCATCAACTTCACGAACTTGGGTTGCTTGTTACGGTGGTTCTATTAAAGTAATTGCAAATCAGTAGTAACTGTTGTTGTCTCTTCTATTGAAAATAGTAGAGGTGAAGCGATCTTTGCCAAGTATCGATCTAAAGTCTTGCGCGCTTGGTCACTAGCAGTACTGGTTCGCTTAATTTTGTCGGCAATAATCGCAAAGGCATATTCACGATCTCCAGATTGCACATATCCAGCCAAGCTCACGGTTCCAGATAACGTGCCAGTCTTCGCTTTAACTAGCCCTACGGCTTCAGGTGCTGTTTCTAAATATCTTTTACTGAGCGTTCCTGACTCCCCCCCAACAGGTAAACCTTCAATCAGAAGCGATAGTTTTTCATCAGAATGAATCTTGTAGAGAAGTTGGGCTAAAACACGAGCTGTAACTTTATTTTCGCGTGAAAGCCCACTTGCATCTTTAATTACCAATTTTGCAGGATCAATTCCGAGTTCGGTTAATATTGTGGAAAATGTTTTTGCTACACCTTTATCATTAAAAGAATTATTGGCATATTTTGCTGCTAAACGAGCCATCTTTTCGGAAAGCACATTGTCACTCCACAGCAAGAAATAATTCATAATTTCTCTAACTGTCGGAGAGGTTGAATAAACGATTCCTGCTCCACTTAGCTGATAAGCCTTTTCGTCATTGACTCTTACAAAAGTAGTTGAAACTCCGCGCTTTTTGAAGAATGATTTAAAGGCAGCAACCTCGCTGTTGTGAATATCGTTAAAATAAATTTTGAGTTTTTTTAACTCACCTTCATTATTTTCTTTGGCGGCAGAAAGTCCATTAAATGCCAGCCTTGGAAATGAGGTTCGATTCATCTTTGTTGCCACCCTATGATCCATCGAAATCCATGGGTCGAATTCACCATTTATGACTAGCGTGCCGGTCTCCACACCAAGTGAAATAGTCGTAGCGAATACTTGATCTGGGTCGAGATATTTCAAGGTAGCAACGGCGGCAAAAATCTTCATGGTCGAAGCAGGTTTCCTCTGTGATGTTGCGTTTGATTCAAAAACTACTTCTCCAGTGCTTACATCAATCAAGGCAACAGAAGGGTCGCTAAGTTGTGGAGCAACCGCCAATCTTGAGAAAACATTTGCGGCAGCAACTGGCTCAAAAGCACTTGCCTGTGGGGTAACGACAGCAGTTAGAAACAATAAAGCGCTCGTTATCCATGCAAATTTCTTCATATGATTATTTAACTCCACTTTTTTGGTTTTAGTGCTCCGTAAGTTTAGAGTGCTACTATGGAAATAAATACACCTGCCACGATCGGTCCGGGAGAATT